>CAURIB010000037.1:0-12549 GCA_963524795.1 uncultured Streptococcus sp. | reverse complement strand
GTACTTGGTTTGGGACCAAGGTGTCGCAGGTTCGAATCCTGTCTTCCCGATTGATGGCGGTGTAGCTCAGCTGGCTAGAGCGTCCGGTTCATACCCGGGAGGTCGGGGGTTCGATCCCCTTCGCCGCTATAATGATCTTGTTGGACCTTTAGCTCAGCTGGTTAGAGCTCTCGGCTCATAACCGAGTGGTCGTAGGTTCAAGTCCTACAAGGTCCATAAAATGTTATGGAGGATTACCCAAGTCCGGCTGAAGGGAACGGTCTTGAAAACCGTCAGGCGTGTAAAAGCGTGCGTGGGTTCGAATCCCACATCCTCCTTTATTATTAACGCGGGATGGAGCAGCTCGGTAGCTCGTCGGGCTCATAACCCGAAGGTCGTAGGTTCAAATCCTGCTCCCGCAATTTGGCTCGGTAGCTCAGTTGGTAGAGCAATGGATTGAAGCTCCATGTGTCGGCGGTTCGATTCCGTCTCGCGCCATATCTATTATTAATGCGGGTGTAGTTTAGTGGTAAAACTACAGCCTTCCAAGCTGTTGTCGCGAGTTCGATTCTCGTCACCCGCTTTGAACTTTGTTCAATTACCAAGTTTTTAACTTGGGCGCGTAGCTCAGGTGGTTAGAGCGCACGCCTGATAAGCGTGAGGTCGGTGGTTCGAGTCCACTCGTGCCCATTAATAGGAGAATTACTCAAGAGGCTGAAGAGGACGGTTTGCTAAATCGTTAGGTCGGGTAACTGGCGCAAGGGTTCGAATCCCTTATTCTCCGTATTCAAAGAGCTTTTATAGCTCTTTTTTAATGGCTCTTTTCTACCATTTGTCAAGTATATCAGGGTCCTTAAGTAAAAAAAGAGATAAGACAGTAGCTATTCTGAGGTTACTGTCTTATTTTAACCACTTATTGATCCATAAAAGGGCATGCTAAAAAACACCTCATCTGGTATTTTTTGAAACAAGGTGTTACAATAATACGGCATAGACATCCTTATCGATTTTGGGTCAAAGAGTAATCGTAAAGTTTGTTATGCGTAATGAGGTAATACATTGTTCGAATGAGACGATGTATAGAGGCAATCGCATGTGGCTTGGTTGAAGCTATTGTCGATTGTCTTTTTCGTTTCTCATAAAAGTCGGCGATATGGCAGGGATTGGTATGACTAGCTGAAGCGATGTTATGAATGCACTTGAAGAAGATTTTTCTGGCATAGGGATTACCTCGCTTAGTAATGTGTTCCTTGGCGAGAAAGTTCCCAGATTCATAGTGTCTCAGGTCAATGCCAATAAAAGCGTTGATTTGATTGGTAGACTGAAAGCGACGAATATCTCCCAATTTGCCAATGATAGATGTCGCTGTGGTTTCTGCGATGCCAGGAATTGATCGTAAGATGTCATACTCTGGTAAAGGCTGAGCTAGAGCTACCATGTCGTCTAAGACAACCTGTCTGTGCTCAGAAAGACGAAGCAATTCTTGAGCATAGTAACGAACCTCTTCAAGCATTGGGGAGATTTTCTTGACCGCACAAAAAGATTGTTTAGCGAGTTTTATAAGTTTATCAGTCAGGTAAGCAATACGCTTTTCAGAGATTCGTTTGGAGGTAGATTGACGGATAATCTTACACAATTCATTTTGAGATAGGTTTACTACAAACTCTTTGCATGGAAAAGCCATCACTAAATTCCAATATTGCTCTCCAGTTGGTGTGGATAAGAGATTTTCCAATTCAGGAAAGGTGACTTGTAAGATCTTGTGTAGACGGTTTTTAGCTCTAACAATGTCTTCTGTAAGATTTTGATAGAAACGGCTTAAATCACGCAGGTGTTGATAAACTTCTTCCTGCGCATAAGTTGGTTTACGATTGAGTATAAACTGAGAATGAGCCAACTTTTCAGCGTCAATTTTGTCTGTTTTACCAACTCGCAGACTGTCCAGTTGCTTCTTAGCTTCCAGAGGATTCAGCTGTGTATAAGCGTAGCCGTATTCCTCAAGAAAGGCTCGAAGACGCCGAGAATAGACACCAGTAGCTTCAAATATAATCTCAGGGTTATGAACAGTTTTCAAGTCATTCAAAAGACGATTGAAGCCAATGGCGTCATTGAGCATAGTGTATCCATGAATCTTTTCACCGTTGACTAAAATTGCCACCTCAGAACTTGCCTTACTCACATCAATCCCAAATACTGTACGCATGATATTACCTCTTTTGTCTTGAATAATTCCGTGTTTTAGTGATTTTATTTTCAATACGCGACGTCTAGCGTCCCACATACTTTGATCAAATTCCACCTAAAACAGGTGTCTTGCAGTTTGTCAAGCGACGTCTAGCGCCAAAGAGCCCTACGACTTTACAAGACACCTCTACTTTAACATAAAGAAAAAGTAGTGAGTATTCTCTCCCGTCGGAGATTTTCTCACTACTAATCTTAGTATGTTTTCTACAACAAAATAGACTCCATATTATCTACAGGGGATTTACCCACTACAAATAGTATAGAGCCCATATTGTTCACTTAGTTTTTATTATTCTATGTCAAACTCTTTTTCATTTGATATAATGTAAGAGAGATTTAAGTATAAATTTACTGTAACAATAAAGGAGAATGTTATGGAGAATAAAAAAGTCTTAGGAGGCTCGTTTTTTCTGTTTTTAAGTTTATTTATAATTGGTTGTAGTAATCAAAATGGTGATATTTCCAGTCATGAAAGTAGCTTATCATCTACTACTAGTCAGTCTACAACTAACGAACTGTCCAAGAAAGATTTTAAAGAATTCTACAAGCCAATTTTTGATGATTACCAAAAAATACTTTCTACACCTAAGGATATAGACAAAATAGTAGATCTTTATAAAAATTTGAATGCAACTGATCGGCCTATTAACAGTTGGTCAGTTGAAAATGCGGTTTTTCAATCAGATAAGATGAGTTATGCCTATACGGATCTTAATCAAGATGGTATCGAGGAGTTGCTAATCGGTGTTGAGCAATCTAGTGGCGGTTATTTTATTTCGGGACTTTATTATTTAGAGAATGAGAAACCGGTACTTTTGGCAGAGGGTTTTGTTGCAGGCCATGGTGGTGCTAGAAATTCTATGAATATCTATCAGGGGGGTGATATCCTGGAATTAGGTTGGACCTCTGGAACAGGAGAAGGTAGAGGAGTACTGTATCATCTGAATTTAAACCAGCAAGCTGCAAGTAAACTGCAAGAACAAGATATTCGAGTTCCTGGAAATAAAAATTTGCATACAGAGTTTGGAAAAACAGAAGCCGAAATGCTAGATTTCAATCAACTTGATTGGCAAAAATTTGAAAACTCTACTAGCAAGGCTATTTCGAGTGAAGAACAAAAGGCTCCTTGGAATGCTAGTAAGTCTGCTAAATTAGAAGCTTTTATTAAAGACTGGGGAGAAAGACTTGGTCAACCTAATTACAAAAAAGGAATTGCTGGAGGAGATGTCGGTGCAGATAATCTCTATACCTTTGGTGATGGGCCGAGTGAAAAAATAAATGCGGAATACTCGGATAATGGGTTAGGAACTGCTAAATATCGTATTATAGAGCGCTACAGTAATTGGGATAAATTTCCAGATGTTCATAGTTACTTCTTTGCGATTACAAACACAGGAGAAGCGATTGTATTTCATTCACCAACAACAAATGGTGGAATCATGTACTTAAAACCTACAGAAAATACAGAAATTCAAGCAGAGTTTAAACGTTTGGTAGAAGAAGATTAAAAGAAAAAGAGTTTAGTTTTGACTGGACTCTATTTTTTAATATCTCTTTCTATTATTTTTATATTCTTTGAGTATTTAATGTTATACTAGTCTTATATATGATTGTAAAGTATTTTTTGATGTTGATGGGTAATCTAGGAGAATATGATCTATGACTAAAAGTGTTAAGTTTCGTAGTATTTTTTATAGATATGTTTTATTTATAATTGTTTTGTTTTTTCTAGGCTTTAATCAAATTGTTGGTCGAGGATTTCAAACAATAACATTTTTTGATTACGCTTTTAGTTTTGATCAAACACAGTTAGTGTATTTCCTTCTTTTATTGCTTTTACTTGGTATCGGCATAAATTTTCTTTTTCCTTGGAAATTTTATATTACACAGGATGGTATTTACCTTAGAAGATTAGATTTATTTGTTCCTTGGAGTGATATCAGTGGAGCTTCTCATGTTTGGATTAACAAAGCGAGTAATTTTAGCAGTGGGTTTATTTTTTATAACAATAAATGTTTAGTTTTCTATCGAAATAATTATAAGCCGATTTGTATCTATAATACTTCTTTATTAGCCTTGTTTTTTGTCAAACTCTTTAATTCTCAGATCAAGACGAATATCTTATCGGCTAGTTTTGCTACGGGATTTAATATTCTATTGAATACATCAATTGTCTGTTATCTTTACTTTCTTGATTTAAAAACTCTTAGTTTTAGTTATTTTTTACTTTTTTGCTTACTCTACTTTATAAAAATTTTTATCATTCCTTTATGCTTGGTTTCTAGTCAAAATTCTAAGTACGGTCCTTATCTGGTCCATAGTAGTTTCTTTAAGAGGAATGCTTCAGATGTGATTCATGTTTAATTTTATAAAAATGATGACTTTCTACTTTTGGGTAGGAAGTTTTTGTTATTTCTATATAAAAATAGTTTACAGATGAAAGATTTCCTTTGACAATGTAATTCAAATAGCTGCGAGGGTTTAGCTTCGTTTAGCCTGTCTTGTGCTCATGTAGGAGCACAAGACAGGTCAGGACAAAGGACTTTAACCTATATTCCCGCTATGTCCTTCACACGCTTAAGCCTATTATCTATAAAGAAGTGACAGATTTGGAAAGATAGCATTTAGCCTTTTCGTAAGAAGAGTATTTGACCTTAGCTTATGAACAAGCTCTGTGAAATTGGAATTTTGTTGTATCTCTACAGGAGAATTTCGATTTCCAAATGAAGAGTCAGTCAAGATTGCGATGGAGTCTGTTATATAGTTTCAGATAAAACACACTGATATGACAGTTGTATTCAATGTTTTTAAGGATTTTGATTATGAGATTTACTCAGACTTATTAAAAAATTAATATTTCGATATCGAAACAGTTGACAGCTGTAATTCAGAGTGTTACAATAGTTAAAAACTTCGATATAGAACAAAAAAGGAGACAAAATGGACAAGATGTTAGGGGGCTACCAAGCTCTACAGATTCGATTGTTGAATGGGCGTATCTTTCAAAAACTCTTGAGCAAGGAACCAGATGCCCAATACAGAAGTGAGCAGGGAAAAATTTTAACAATCTTGTGGAAGCAAGAGTTGGGTTGTGCTACCGCAACTGATATTGCTCTTGCGACAGGTCTGGCAAACAATACGCTGACCAGTATGGTTAAGAAATTAGAAGAACAGGGTTTGGTTGCGATTAAGCCTTGTACACAGGATAAAAGAAAAAAATATATCTCTTTGACAGAATTCGGTTGGGCTCAAAAAGCAATTGGAGACCGTGTCAGCAAAGAACTGGGAGAGATTTTCTACCAAGGTTTTTCTGATCAAGAAATTCAAGAATTTGAGGCCTATCAAGAGCGGATTATCTCAAATCTAAAAGCTAAAGAAAATGAAATCTAGGGAAAGGAAGTAACAGTTATGATCGGAATTACAGGTGTAACAGGGAAATTAGGCTCCTATGTGGCTGACCTTGTCGATAAAAAAGGAATCGCTTCAGTCCATCTAGCAAGAAGCCCAGAGCGTGCAAAAGTCTACGCGTCTGCAGAAATCCGTAAAATAGTGTTGCCAATACTCCAGAGGTGGTTGAGGCCTTAAAGGGTATCGATACCTTGTTGATGGTATCTGCTCGGGAAAATCCAGAGCGTGTCAAGGAGCACAAGGACTTTTTAGATGCTGCAAAGCTAACGGGGGTGCAACATATCGTTTATACCTCCTTTTATGGGGCAGATGAGAAGGCAACTTTCACCCTGTCTCGAGATCATGCCCAGACGGAAGCCTATATCAAGGAGTTAGGGTTCACCTATACTTTTCTAAGAGATAATTTTTACTTGGATTTCTTGATTGATATTGCGCTTGAAAATGGAGAGATTCGTGGTCCGGCTGGCAGTGGCCTTGTGTCAGCTGTTGCCCGTAAGGATACATCTAAGGTTGCAGCAGAAATTCTTTTAAATCCTAAGGAGTGGGAAAATCAAGCCTTGAATCTGACAGGGCCAGAGGATCTTTCCATGGAAGAAATCGTATCGCTTCTCTCAAAGGAGACCGGTAAGGACATCACGTATATAGATGAATCAGTAGAAGAAGCCTATGAGTCACGAAAAAAATGGCCAGCACAAACTTGGGAGTACGATGCTTGGGTCAGTACCTATACAGCGATTAAAGCTGGTGAACAGGCTGGGGTTTCAACAGATATCGAAAAAGTCCTAAGGCATCCAGCAAGCAGCCTTTTGGATATTCTTAGAGATAGAAAACTTATTGAGGAAAAAAATGATTGAATACAAACATGTAGCCTTGCGCTACACGGATAAAAATATTTTAAAAGATGTTAATCTCCGCATTGAAAATGGAGAATTCATGGTACTAGTGGGTCCTTCAGGATCTGGGAAGACCACTATGCTTAAATTGATTAATCGTCTTTTGGAGCCAACAGATGGTGATATCTACATGGATGGGAAGCGTATCAAGGACTATGAGGTGCGTGAGCTCCGTCTCAGTACCGGCTATGTCCTCCAAGCCATTGCCTTATTTCCTAACTTGACGGTTGCGGAAAATATAGCTCTCATTCCTGAGATGAAGGGCTGGAGCAAGGAGCAAATTGCTTCTAAAACCGAAGAACTCTTGAACAAGGTTGGCCTGCCTGCTGCAGAGTATGCTCATCGGTTACCAAGCGAGTTATCTGGTGGGGAGCAACAACGGATTGGGATTGTACGAGCCATCATTGGGGAACCAAAAATCTTGCTGATGGATGAGCCCTTTTCAGCCTTGGATGCCATCTCTCGCAAGCAGTTGCAGGCTCTTACCAAGGATTTGCACAAGGAGTTCGGGATGACCACCATCTTCGTTACTCATGATACGGATGAGGCTTTGAAATTAGGGGATCGAATTGCAGTTTTGCAGGATGGAGAAATTCGCCAGGTCGCAGAACCTAAAACAATTTTACAAGCGCCTGCGACAGACTTTGTAGCAAACTTGTTTGGAGGTAGCCTTCATGTCTAATTTGATTTCAACATTTCAGGAGCGTTTTAGTGAATGGTTAACTGCTCTGGGACAACACTTACAATTATCTCTTTTGACCTTATTGGTTGCTATTTTTCTGACCATTCCACTTGCGGTTTATCTAAATAGCCACAAAAAAGCGGCGAACTGGGTGCTACAAGTTGCGGGTATCTTCCAGACCATTCCCTCAATGGCTTTGCTGGGGCTCTTTATTCCTTTCATGGGGATTGGAACCTTACCAGCTCTCACAGCTCTAGTCATTTATGCTATTTTCCCGATTTTAGAAAATACGATTACAGCCTTGAACGGCATTGATCCTAGTCTTGAGGAGGCAGGGATTGCTTTTGGAATGACTAAGTTGGAGCGACTCAAGAAGTTTGAAATTCCACTGGCCTTGCCTGTCATTGTATCGGGGGTTCGTACAGCAACCGTTATGATCATTGGGACAGCGACTTTAGCTGCTCTTGTGGGAGCTGGTGGATTGGGCTCCTTTATCCTTTTGGGAATTGATCGTCGGAATGCTAGTCTGATTTTAATCGGTGCAATCTCATCAGCCATTTTGGCCATTCTCTTTAATGTTGTTCTCAAATGGTTGGAAAAGGCAAAGTTGCGTACGATTGTTGCAGCCTTTGCGGTGATGCTCCTTTGTTTGGGAGCAAGTTATGCTCCAAGCATGATTCCAAATAAAGAGAAAGACAATCTCGTCATTGCTGGGAAGTTGGGACCTGAACCTGAGATTCTCATGAATATGTACAAGCTTCTCATTGAGGAAAATACGGATATGACGGTGACGGTCAAGCCTAACTTTGGGAAGACAGATTTCCTTTATCAAGCGCTGAAAAAAGGGGACATTGATATCTATCCAGAATTTTCTGGAACAGTGACAGAGAGTCTCCTCCAACCATCTCCACAAATTGGGCATGACCCAGAAAAGGTTTACGAGGTGGCTCGTGATGGTATTGCCAAACAGGATCAACTAGCCTTTCTTAAACCCATGGCTTATCAAAATACTTATGCTATAGCAGTTCCTAAAGGTATAGCCAAAGAATATCATTTGAAGACCATTTCTGACCTTAAAGAAGTTCAAGATAAACTGAAGGCAGGATTCACTCTGGAGTTTAACGACCGTGAAGATGGAAACAAGGGGTTACAGTCTCTCTATGGACTCAATCTCAATGTGGCAACCATGGAGCCAGCCCTTCGCTACCAAGCCATCCAGTCAGGTGACATTCAAATTACAGATGCTTACTCAACAGATGCTGAAATTGCTAGGTATGACTTGATGATTTTAGAAGATGATCAACACCTCTTCCCACCTTATCAAGGGGCTCCACTTATGAAAGCTGAGTTACTCGAAAAACATCCTGAGTTGGAAGCTGTTCTTAATAAACTAGCTGGAAAAATCACAGAGAGCCAGATGAGTCAGATGAACTATCAGGTTGGTGTGGAAGGCCAATCAGCTGAAGAAGTGGCGCGTGAGTTTCTCCTTCAAGAAGGAATACTTAAGCAATAATCAAAGGAGTGTTAGTTTATGAGTATACAAAAAAGGATCAAAAGATCCTTTTTTATTGTACCAAGGCTAACAAGATGGTAAGTACCAGTGCAATTCCAATTCGAATCAGATGGTGGGCTGGATGGAAGTTTTCTTTTTGTTTGCCATTCCAATAGGCTCCGTAGCAAATTAATCCACAGCCAATCAGCCAAAGGGATAGTGCGATAATCGGCAAAAAGAAGTAGAGGAAGATAGATAAGGTCGCAAGGCTACTTCCGATGAGGAGAAATGTATTTCCTAGAGTGTGATTCCCTTTTTTAACTTCAGAAAGAGAAGCCAATAAGTGAAGAAGAGCAAAAGCAGGGGCAAAGAAGGTTGTAAAAAAGCCGAGAAGAATGGAGAAGAACATACGGTTTCCTTTCTATGATATGATTGCCTGAGTACTATTTTTTATGACTGATTTTATGAAGAATCATAAATGATACTACAAGATTTAAAATAATAACCAATAAGGTAAAAAGAGAGTAACCAAAGAGTTCGATGGGAATGTTAGGGTTGAGATAGTATAGAGAAAAACAACTCGTTAGAATGCCCGTTAATAATCCAGGCACATAATTTCGAAGTACAATTGTCTGAATCAGATGTCCGAAAACATGGTAGATATAAGCAATCACAATTGTTGTGTAAATAGTATAGTTGTTAAACCAGTAACTAAGAAAAAGTGATAAAAGTAGGATAAGAAATTGCTCCAAGACAATAGCATTGAAGGCAAAAGGCGTGTAATAAGACAGGATTCGATTGTTTGGAAACTGTGTCGATAGTTTCTTGACAAAGGATGGCATCCATATGATTTCTTCAAGTTCGTGAAGCATGAAGAGTGATGGAAATAGAAAGTAAAATTGCAAGATGGTCATTGAAAATACTCCTTTCTAGTTGGAACCCACTTTTAAAATCTCCAAATAAAACTGGATGACTTCTTGTTCGCTATAATTTTTGCCTTTCTTCAACCACCAACTGAGAGTTTCGATGAAGTGGCTGACAACCAGATGCTTGAGATAGGAGTGAGGGATGGTTGGATGAGCATGGATTAGTTCGTCGGCTACCATTGGATAGACATCGTGTTCTAGTTCTTTTTGTAGCTGACGGATAAAATAATCGTTTTTAGAGAGCAAAAGACTGGTTACGTGGTCTTGATTTTTTTTGAAATGCTGAAAGATATGGGCCAGGTAGTCTTGTGGGGATAGGTGTTCAGCACGCTCAAAGAGATGATGAAAGAGCTTTTGGCAGAGTTCATCCAGTAGTAACTCCTTACTCTCGTAATGGCAGTAAAAAGTTGAGCGCCCTACATCAGCAAGGTCTATGATTTCCTGAACGGTGATGGCCTCGTAGTCTTTTTGGTTGAGTAAGTGCAAGAAAGCCTGATAGATAGCTTTTCGAGTCTTGGTAATGCGACGATCTTGAGCAGTCATATGGACACTTTGAACAAACTGTTCCGTTTCTTACAAAGTAAACAGTTTGCTCCTATCCTTTCTGAAATGAATGTTAGATAATGATAATGAACAAGATGTTCATGAATCTATTATAACAAAGGAATGTTGATTATGAAGACAAAACATACAGTTTGGTTAGCTTTTTTCTTGAATTTAAGTTATGCCATTGTTGAGTTTATCGCAGGAGGAATTTTTGGTTCCAGTGCGGTTCTTGCTGACTCTGTTCATGATCTTGGAGATGCAATCGCAATTGGGGTATCAGCCTTTCTTGAAACTATCTCCAATCGTGAAGAAGACAGCCACTATACCTTGGGTTACAAACGGTTTAGCCTTCTAGGTGCCTTGGTAACGGCTGTGATTCTCATGACAGGGTCCGTTTTGGTCATTTTGGAAAATATAACAAAACTCTTTCATCCACAAGCGGTCAATGATGAAGGAATCCTCTGGTTAGGAATCATTGCTGTTAGCGTTAATGTAATAGCAAGTCTAGTAGTTCGTAAGGGAAAAACCAAGAATGAGTCTATTTTGAGCCTGCACTTTCTGGAAGATACTCTGGGGTGGATGGCTGTTATCCTGATGGCCATTGTTCTGCGATTTACCGACTGGTATATTCTGGATCCGCTCTTGTCTCTGGTGATTTCGATCTTCATTCTCTCAAAAGCTATTCCACGTTTTTGGAGCACGCTCAAGATTTTCTTGGATGCTGTGCCAGAAGGAGTAGATATCAAACAAGTCAAGAGTGACTTGGAGCAATTGGAGTATGTGGCCAGTGTCAATCAGATCAATCTCTGGACTATGGATGGTTTGGAGAAAAACGCCATTATTCATGTTTGTCTCGAGCATATCAAACATATGGAAGTTTGTAAAGAATCCATTCGCGACCTACTCAAAGATTGTGGTTTTCAAAATATCACCATTGAGGTTGATGCAGACCTAGCAAGCCACCAGGTCCATAAGCGCAATATGGTTGAGCTAGAGGCAAGCCATGATCACGATCATCATCATTGATGTGGCGTAGTATAAGTGAGCGAAAACTTCATAAAAAGTGTATACTTGAAGTAAGTTAGATACAGAGAGGTAAATGTTTATGAAATCAGCAGTCTATAAAAAAGCAGGTCAGGTTGGTATTGAAGAGGTTAAACGTCCAAGTATTCAAGAAGCGGATGATGTGATTATCCGCGTAGTTCGTGCTTGCGTATGTGGTTCAGACCTATGGAGTTACCGCAATCCAGATATTAAAGCGGGTCACAAAAATAGTGGACACGAAGCAATTGGAATCGTTGAAGAAGTTGGTGAGGCTGTCACTACTGTAAAACCAGGTGACTTTGTCATCGCGCCTTTTACTCATGGTTGTGGAGAGTGTGATGCCTGCCGTGCCGGTTATGATGGGACTTGTGACCGCCATATTGGCACCAACTGGTCAGGTGGTGTCCAGGCTGAGTATATCCGTTTCCATTTTGCCAATTGGGCCCTTGTGAAAATTCCAGGTCAACCTTCAGACTATAGCGAAGGCATGCTCAAGTCACTTTTAACACTTGCTGACGTCATGCCGACCGGTTACCATGCAGCGCGTGTGGCTAATGTGCAAAAAGGCGACAAAGTTGTCGTTATTGGGGATGGGGCTGTTGGTCAATGTGCTGTCATTGCAGCTAAGATGCGTGGCGCTTCACAAATTATCCTTATGAGTCGTCACGAAGACCGTCAACAGATGGCCTTAGAATCAGGTGCGACAGCAGTTGTAGCGGAACGTGGTGAAGAAGGGATTGCCAAGGTGCGAGAAATTCTCGGCGGAGGAGCAGATGCCGCTCTTGAATGCGTCGGTACGGAGGTTGCTGTAGAGCAAGCGCTCGGTGTCCTTCACAATGGAGGGCACATGGGATTTGTAGGTGTTCCACATTATAAGAATCGTGCACTTGGTTCAACCTTTATGCAAAATATCTCTGTTGCAGGTGGAGCAGCTTCTGCGACAACATACGATAAACAATTCTTGCTCAAAGCTGTCCTTGACGGTGATATCAATCCAGGTCGTGTCTTTACTTCAAGTTATAAACTGGAAGATATTGACCAAGCCTATAAAGATATGGATGAGCGCAAGACTATCAAGTCTATGATTGTGATGGATTAATACTCTTCGAAAATCTCTTCAAACCACGTCAGCTTCACCTTACCGTAGATATAGGTAACTGACATCGTCAGTCTTATCTACAACCCCAAAGCAGTGCTTTGAGCAACCTGCGGCTAGCTTCCTAGTTTGCTCTTTGATTTTCATTGAGGATAAAAAGAAAAACCTAATAGGATTTGAGAATTGAACTGCACCCCAAAAGTTAGACAGAAAAAATCTAACTTTTGGGGTGTTTTGTT
>CAURIB010000036.1:0-12597 GCA_963524795.1 uncultured Streptococcus sp. | reverse complement strand
CATCTCTGATTACGAAAAACAAAAAAGCTATCCTACCTTTGCAAATTTGGATAAGATAGCAGAATATTTTAATGCAACTCCAACCCAACTATTTGGAACTAGTAAAGAGATTGAGTTAGAAAAGAGTGTTCTTGAATCTAATGAATACTCTGATAAAGTAAGTGAGATTTTAAAAGCTGTCAAATACATCGAAGATTTTCTAGAAACTGATGGACAGTACTTAGAGGATTTACTTTACTTAACAAGAGGCAACCAACTATACACAGAAGATGGAGATGAGTTGTATATTGATCCAACTTCTCAGAAAAGAACACTTCATAACCAATATGAACCTGGTTTTATTGAAGCAAGGGATAAATCTCCACTAGAACTCTTAATTGAAAATAAGGAATTGTTTGATAAATAGAAAAAGCGAGGATAACCTCGCTTCAGATTGAAGTTAAAATCTTTAGAAGACACTTTTATAAGGACTTTGTCTTCAATCTGTGAAAAGGAGTGAAAACTCCTTTTCTTTTTGTAAGTCAGACTGAAACTTCCAAATTGTTTATTTATTTTATTGACATTTTCTATAAAAATAAGTACAATAGTTTTATTAGAAACTATACTATATAGGGGGTATTGAAATGAAATTTTCTAATCGTTTACTGCTATTCCTTGCAGGAGTTGTTTTTGTCCTTTTAGGACTTTTCCTATTTACAAACCCAGTAGCTAATCTTGTTGCTTACAGCTGGTGGATTTCATTTGGTTTACTGGTTTCTTCTATAGCAGCTATTTTAGGCTATTTCTCTGCACCAAAAGAGCTTCGCTCACCTGTTTATCTTTTCCAAGGATTTGTTAGTCTTCTCTTAGCTCTTTACCTCGTTGCTTATGGCTTTGTGACCCTGCCGGTCGTCATTCCGACCATTGTAGGAATTTGGTTAATTGTAGAAGCCATTATTGCTTTCTTTAAAGGCAATCGTCTAAGATTGATTTTCCCTATTATTGGTAGCAATATCATGTGGGTAGCCTTGCTTGAATTTTTACTAGGTCTAGTGATTCTGTTCAATCCAGTGGCTACAGGTGTCTTTGTCGTTTATGTCATTGCCTTTTCATTTTTAGTTACTGGCTTCACCTACATTATTGAGGCCTTTCGTAAATAGTCTAGTTGCTATTTCTATCGCATTCAAAAAAGCTGGGAAATCATATTCTCAGCTTTTTCGTCTCTTTAATTATCACTTTTTCGCATTCCATTCTACGTAGAAATTTGTTTTTCCATTTTATTCTCCAATTTGATCTCGCACTGACATTTATTTATAACAAAACTATATATCTAGAATAGCATAATCATTAGGTATTATAGGTTTTCAAACAAAATACGAGTCATTCGTTTTTGCCCCGCTTTTGCCCCATTTTTAAATCCTGACATTGAAAATACCTAAAAGTATTTCCCTAAAATCAGCTATATTTCAACATTTTTGTTTATTTTCAATATGAAAAGTTCTTACAAATCCATGTAGGGGGCATCTAAACAACAGGAAAAAGCCTTGATTTATAAGGCTTTTTTGCTTGTCATTTTGTTTTTTGTACCAAAAAGTTTATATTCACAAAATAAGCGACTCTCATCAAAGACTCGCTATTTATCTAACACCTCGATTTAATAGAAAAAAACACCTCACGGTGATTACTTATTATCAATCGTCCATTACTCCGCCTGTAAGTTGGTACATGAGATAAATGTGCTCCAAGGTTTTTAGCTTATCCATATGTTCCACATCTTTAAAGGCACCTAATGCTAGTAAAGGAACAAAACCGAAACATTGGTTATAAGACAAGGGACCATCTTTTAACACAGCCTGTCTATATAAATCCAGTTCAAAGTTATCAGTCACATATGAGTTATCTAAATACTGAAGAAAATATTTCAAGCTCTTGATAATAATGTCGCAGTTTTGAAGATTGTATTTTACAATACCAACAAATTCATTCTCTTCCCAAGTAATAATATCTCCAAAGGCTGTTACGAACATCGGAAAAAGAAGTAAGGAACTATTCATAATAATAGCCGTAGCAAATCTTTGCATTTTTGCCTTATCTTATTTAAGATAGTACTATTAAAAAAAGAAAAGGTGAAAATCATGGAAACATATACACTTGCAAATGGGGTTGCTATTCCTAAAATTGGTTTTGGAACTTGGCAAATTGCTGAAGGCGAAGAAGCCTATAACAGCGTTAGCTTCGCACTTAAGGCGGGTTACACACATATTGATACCGCACAAATTTACGGTAACGAGGTTTCTGTAGGTAAGGCGATTGCTGATAGTGATTTGGCACGTGAGGATATTTTCCTAACTACCAAACTTTGGAATGATAAGCACGATTACGAGTTGGCTAAGACTTCTATCGATGAGTCTCTCGAAAGACTTGGTGTGGATTATTTGGATCTTTTGCTTATCCATTGGCCTAATCCAAAGGCGCTTCGTGAGAATGATGCTTGGAAGTCTGGTAATGCAGGCGCTTGGAAGGCAATGGAAGAAGCCTACAAAGAAGGTAAGGTGCGTGCTATCGGTGTGTCTAACTTTATGCAACATCACCTAGAAGCTCTTCTTGAAACAGCTGAAATTGTGCCACATGTCAATCAAATCCTCTTGGCTCCAGGTTGTGACCAAAAAGACTTAGTTGCCTATTGCCAAGAGCGCGATATCCTTCTTGAAGCCTATAGTCCACTAGGTACAGGTGGTATTTTTGGAAATGAAGATGTTGAAGCAGTGGCTGAACGTAACGGTAAATCTGTGGCACAAGTTGCTCTGCGTTGGAGCCTTCAAAAAGGTTTCTTGCCACTACCTAAGTCTGTGACACCTAAAAATATAAAAGCTAACTTGGATATCTTCGGCTTCGACTTATCAGAGGAAGATATGGCGGTCTTGGATAAGATTCAAGGCATCAAAACTCAGGATGATCCTGACAAAGTTAATTTTTAATAGGATTTTAATCAACTCGTCAGGGTTGCTTTTTCAAGTAAATGACAAAAGAAGTCAAGATTTTGACAATTCGCGCCACATGAAATTATTTAAGCATATCCTTTTCTTTCATTACCATTTTCTGTTATAATGTATTGTATTTCTAAAGTAGAAAGGTATTAATATGACAACTCTTATTAAGCATAAACGTGTAGAATTTTCAGAACTATTTTATGACCTAGTGTTTGTTTTTGCAATTTCAAAAGCAACTGCTTTAATTCACCCTCTTCATAGCGGTGTTGTGGCTTGGGATTCTTTACTTGATTTCTTCATCTCTGTCATGGTTATCATCAATTCCTGGATGATTCAAACCATTTATACCAATCGCTATGGAACAAACTCGTTATTTAACATGGTAATCATGTTTATCAACATGGGACTTATGCTCTTTATGTCCAATATGATTGGATACAATTGGCAACAATGGTTCTATTATACCTGTTGGGCTGTTGGTACATTGACCCTTACCTTATTTTTTCAATATTTGGTTGAATTTTTTAGAAAATCAACCGATAATACTGATCGGGAAAGTATCAAAGGTTTTCTATGGTTAACAGGTCTAGGAAGTTTAGGAGTCTATCTGGCAGCTCTTTTTCCTATTTACGTTGGAGTCTATATCTTTATTGCTAGTATTCTGCTAACATTTATTGTGCCAATTTTCTTGATTACTAAAGATGAGCATTTCCAGGTAAATCTTCCCCATTTAATCGAGCGCGTCTCCCTTCTTGTCATTATTACGTTTGGAGAGATGGTTGTTGGGCTAGCTAGCTTCTTTACAGTCGAGAATTTCTCGATTTATTCGGTTCTCAATTTCGTTATCATGCTTTCCCTGTTCTTGTTTTATTTTGGCGAATTTGACCATGCTATTGATGAAGGATCTAGTCAAAAGGGATTATTTGTAATTTATAGTCACTATCCTATTTTCATCGGGCTTATGTTGATGACAGTTTCGATGGGTTATCTCCTGAATCCCGAGGCTAATCTTCTCGTTGCAATCAGCTTCTTTTATATCGGAATTGGCCTCTTCCAAGCTGCTGTCCTAGCAAATGGGCCCTATAACAAAAACTATCTTCGCTATCCGAGAAGTTACTACTGTGCTCAAGCGACACTCTATCTGGCTGCCTTGATTCTCTCTTTGCTTTTCGCTTCTAATCCTATAACAGTGTTGAGTATTGCAACCATTTTTACTCTAGCTATAGCCATTCATTTTATTTATTTTTATGTGACACAGAATAAAAAATATTCCAAATCTAACTGGGTGTTCTTTTAATGAGTTTATAGCATTAAAAAAGCCTTGGTTTTCCAAGGCTTTTTTTTCATTAATTTGTTTTTCCATTTTATCCTCCGATTTGAACTCGCACTGACATTTATTTATAACAACACTATATATCTAGTATGGCATAATCATTAGGTATTATAGGTTTTCAAACCAAATGTGAGTCATTCGTTTTTGCCCCACTTTTGCCCCATTTTTAAATCCTGACATTGAAAACACCTAAAAGTATTTCCCTAAAATCAGCTATATTTCAACACTTTTGTTTATTTTCAATATGAAAAGTTCTTACAAATTCATGCAGGGGGCATCTAAACAACAGGAAAAAGCCTTGATTTCAAGGCTTTTTTGATGTCAAATAACTTTTTGTAGCAAATCATTATAAAGGTTTTCCAACCTTATCAAACTTATCATTTATTCTCAATCAATTGCTAGCAATATTTGATAAGACCAACTGTTTTTTACAGTACAGAGCTAGTCTATAATTAACTAAACTATACTAATTTGTGCCCATATTACATGGCCAATCCGCATAGAGATTAAAATGGGCTATTATGAATTCATAAATTTTCGCAACAGAACAAGAGCAAGTCATTTAGAAATAAAAGAGAAGAGAATCTTTCACTCTCTTCTTAGTATATCTTATTAAATTCAGTCTTTCTCAATCTACCTGATTTTCCTTTGCAACGACAAATTCTTTAACCAATCGATAGATAACAGCAAATATGGGTGTAAAGAATATCATCCCAAGTAAGCCAAAGAGATTGCCTCCAATACTAGCAGCCGCAAGCGTGAAAAGGGCTGGCAAACCAATAGACTGACCTACAACTCTAGGATAAATAAGGTTTCCTTCAATCAGCTGTATAACTTGATATAGAAGAAGAGAAAGTAAGGCTTGAGTAGGACTCACTGTGAAGATAAAAATCGCTCCCACAACACAAGCAATCATAGGCCCTACATAAGGAATGAACGATAGCACTCCTGCAAAGATACCTGTCATTACTCCATAGGGTATCCCAAACACGCTGTAACCAACCGCTATCATAACTCCTATGATAACTGCTTCAATCAGCTGACTCATCAAAAATTGGTCATAAGTCTCTAGTGCTACTTGTCCAATGTAAGTCAACTTTATCACCACCTTCTCTGGAAGAAAAACTTTTAGAAGTCGACTCGTCATCGCTGCCAAATGTTCCTTACTGGATAAAAATAAAAAGGTGAAGACTATAATCAAAAAGGCATTCATCAAACTTGAAAAAATATTGCCGATATTACTAGTCAGACCTGATAAAAAACCTATCAAAGCTTGGCTAATAGAGCTAGACTGTCCCTGAATTCCTGATACGATAGTTGACAACATGTCTTTGGTTACAAATTCCGAGCTGCCTAGCAATTTCCCAAGTTGAGTAAGGACTGTTGAAAGGACTGTTCCCAGCTGACTAATAGTCTGGGCTAGGGTTGGCAGCACCAAAACCAAAAGAGCAATCACGATTAAGATAAGAGCTAGGAAAACAAGTACCATGGCAATCGGACGACGCAACTCTGCCTTTACCTTCAATTTAACTAAGTACTGTTCAATTTTTTTCATGGGAACATTGAGCACAAAAGCAATAACAGCACCATAAATCAAGGTTGATATTACATCAAAGAGAGAGATTGCTCCTGATATAAAGCTCGATGCATTCAGAATTACAAGAGCAACCAGCCCTATAAAAAGTATTAACGGGGTGTATTTTTTTACTAAGTTCATAAATTCTCCTTAATAAACATGTTTAGATACGACTATACTATTTGGTTTTTCAAACTCTCGATTAAGGTAGGCTTGGTAAGTTCCTGGAGCGATAAATCCTTTGGGTGAGAGGATATCGGTGCCAGCCTGACCGACTATGGTATCAGCCAAGAGCACACAGTTTGTAGATAAGACAAAGTAGGATTTAAACTTAGATTTGATAAATTTATAAAGTTCCCCATCCGTCTCATGTCTGATTTTATAAGCGTAGGTGTAGTCTTCCTTACCATCTTCCGTTTTAATTTTATCTGCGCTTGGCTCCCAAGGAATCGTTAGTTGTTTTAATTCAGCTAATTTTTCCTGAACCGCTTCTTCCATTTCCGGTGTCAAATCTATTCCGTAACCAAATAGCGTTTTTTGACTCTCCCGTTTACATAAGTCAATGTACTTATCACGGTCGCAAAAATATAAAACACCATCTCCAACCATACCAAATAAGGTCTCAGATGACGGATCATAGTTTCCATAAGAAATCACACGTCCTTGATAACAAAGGTCCACATGACCAATAGCTGAAAATAGAGAAGTCTCCGCTGTATGAACGAAAATTTCAAGATCTGCTGTCTTACCAAACTTCACCATTCCAAGATAGATTTCCTCTTCCTCATCAGCATTTTCCTGCATGAATTTATTGATTTTTGCTAAAGTACTTGCAGGGATGAGAGCGGCTAGGGCAATAGGTAAGCTCATTCTGACACGACGTTTGAGATGGTTTTTCCCAATTTCCTCCTCAAACAAGAAACCATCACGGATATTGGACACACCATAAAGGAAAAAATAAGCCCCTAATACAAAGAGTTGAAAGACAGAATTTCCTGTAGAGGACAAAAGACTAGTCCCACCAAGAAAAACTAGTACGAGACCATCTAGTAAGAAACGAAAACGAGGTCGAATTTTGTTTTTGCGGTAGAGAACATAGGTGACAAGGTTGATACTAGCATGAAAAATCTGAGAAATTCCAATCACAAGAGCCAAAATATAAATTGGCACATCAGTAGCAAGATTCGAGCCTAGCAAATATCCCATCACTAACAATTTAACCAGTGCAACTCCCAAGGTGTCCGTTGACTGACTTTTTTTGAAAATACGTAATACTAAATCTAAGACCGTTGCTATCCAAGCTAAAAACAGAACCAGTCGAATAACCGTCACTGGCAACCAAGTTCCCGTGACCATCAAGATAAGACCTAGCAGAACAAACAAGAAACCCTGAACAAGTAATTTCTTACCTGTCAGACCTAAAGAAAGAATTTTTTCCATAAAAGACCTTTCAAAAATAATAATTAAGCCCTTTGATCAAATTGACTGGTAAATAGCTGACGGCACAAACAGCCTGTGCCAGCAAGACATGGCGACTGACTGTAGCAATGTCACCATCTTGTCTTTTGCACTTCTGAAATTTGTTTTATTGAGTCGAAATCAGAGCTTATAAAAACTAGCTAAACTCGAGAGATAGACACAATTGCGACGAAAAAATGTATAACCAATTCAACTTGTTAAGGTAAGAAAGCATTATTTCCAATCTATTAATTATTCATCTATTACCTATTATGACACAATATTCACTATAATTCAACTTTTTACTTATTTCAATAGTTTTGATTATTTTCAACATGAAAACTCTTCAAAAATTATGCAGGGGCATCTAAATCAACAGGAAAAAGCCTTGAAATCAAGGCTTTTTTTCGTATCTGTTCTACTTTTGGTCAACCGGCTACTTAAAGGTTTTTTATAGTTGATTGAAATAAGATGTGAACAAAGAGGTTAGGAAAGTCAAATTAATTTCTAAAAATATTTTAGAATCTATATTGTACTACTCTAAGTTCAATCCACTATACTTGTCAATCAATCTCATCTACAATTTTTACAATTCAAAAAGTGAGCCATCAGTTTGGCTCACTTCTTCTTTTCTCATGCTTAGTTACGGTAAAAATGACTATCTTTGTCGCTTGGTGATTGGCCGATTGCCAAGACGTCTTGGCTGCCATCCGTACCAGTCAATTCATTTGCTACGCCTGCTGGGGTAAAGATCAGGCGTGCTCCTTCTCCACCACCGACAAGATGAATTCCTGTCAAATAGTAACCGTCCTTCTCCTCTACTTTGTCCATCTCATATTTAAAGGTGCCTTTTGAGCTTTGAATCGTCACAATGCCGTCAGCTGTAATCGTAGCTGTTGTTCCAGCATAATTCTCCCAAGTTCCAAGGAATTTAGAATAATCTTTTTGATTTTCCGCCTTTGTCTCAGTTTGAGTAGCTGTAGCGCTTGAAGAACTTGTCTCAGACTTCTGCTCCTCTTTTTGACTAGCTTCTGTTTTACTTGATGACTCCTTAGTTACTTTAGAGGATGAAGCCTCTTTGCTTGAAGATGCTGTAGTTTTTTCAGCATTTCCTCCACAAGCAGCTAATGTTAAGACCGCCAGCAAAGCAAGAGCTGAAAGACTAGTGTAACGCAATGTTTTGTTTTTCATAAAAATCTCCTTTTGAAATGATGACCCAGTTTAGTCTGAATCTAAAATGGCTAGTCCGAAATTACATATATTTTTGACGGCTAACCTGTAGTTTTTAGTTTATCATTTATTTCCATATAATTCAATAGTTATTTGACACCAAAAAAGGCTAATCCAATCAGGAACTAGCCCTTTTATTTCTAGTTTTAGTATATAAACATGGCATCACCAAAGCTAAAGAAACGATATTTTTGGTCAATAGCATGCTGGTAGGCTTCGAGGACCAATTCACGGCCTGCAAAGGCAGAAACGAGCATGACCAGTGTTGACTTAGGCAAGTGGAAATTAGTAGAAAAAGCATCCACAACCTTCCAGTCATAACCTGGCTTGATAAAGATATTGGTCCAGCCAGAGTCTGCTTGGATTTGCCCATCAAACTTGCTTCCGATAGTCTCTAGTGTACGGATAGAGGTTGTCCCCACAGCAATGACACGGCCACCATTTTCTTTGACCTGACGCAAGGTCGCTGCAGCTTCCTCAGATAATTGGTAAAACTCTGAGTGCATCTCGTGTTCATCCAGGTTATCTACGGAAACAGGTCTAAAGGTTCCAAGACCAACGTGCAAGGTCAAGTAAACTAGGTGAACACCTTTTTGCTGGATTTCTTCTAGTAATTCTTTGGTAAAATGCAGACCTGCAGTTGGAGCAGCAGCTGAACCACTTTCCTTGGCATAGACTGTTTGGTACCGTTCACGGTCATCCAACTTTTCGTGGATATAAGGAGGAAGCGGCATTTCTCCAAGGCTTTCAAGCACTTCTAGGAAAATCCCTTCATACTCAAAACGGACAATACGGCCTCCATGGGTTAATTCCTCGGTCACTACTGCGCTTAGGCGACCATCACCAAAGACAACTCGAGCACCGACCTTGAGACGTTTGGCTGGTTTCGCCAACACTTCCCATTCGTCTCCTGCCGTATTTTTCAAGAGCAAGAGTTCAACGTGTCCACCTGTTTCTTCCTTCTGACCATGAAGTCGAGCTGGCAGAACACGTGTATCATTCATAACCAGGGCATCTCCTGGCTCTAGCATTTCAATAATGGAGTGAAAATGGCGATCTTGAAATTCTCCTGTTTTGCGATTGACCATCAAAAGCTTAGAAGCATCGCGCTTTTCCAAAGGAGTTTGAGCAATTAGCTCCTCTGGCAAGTGAAAATCAAAATCATTGGTATTCATTGTTGTCATATTTCCTTTTCTTTTCTAATGTACTTATGATTAGCTATCAAAACGAACTTCTTCAAGCAAATACTCGATGAAGCGTTCACCCATCTTAGACAAGCTTGTTTTCTCATGCTGGATATAAACCAATTCAATAGGATCATCAATATCAAGCGGAATAGAGACGATATTATCTCCGTTAAGGTTACTATTGAGGATACCAGTCGCGATGGTATACCCGTCCAAACCAATCAAGAGATTGAACAAAGTCGCACGGTCACTAACCACGATGGATTTCTTGTGGTGTTCCTGAGACAAAATCTCTTCTGAGAAATAGAAGGAATTATGGGTTCCTTGGTCATAGCTCAAGTATGGGAAGTCTTCTAGGTCTGCCAACTGCACCTTGTCTCTTTTAGCAAGAGGGTTGGTCTTGCTGACAAAGATATGAGGTTGGGCTGTAAAGAGATGGTGGGCAACCAGATGGTTATCATCCAACATCTTAGAAAGGACATCACGGTTATAGCTATTTAAAAATAGGACTCCGACTTCACTGCGGAAGTTCTTGACGTCGTCGATGATTTCCCAGGTTCTGGTTTCACGCAAAAAAAGCTCATACTTTTCCATATCGCTCTTCTTGAGCAAGGAAACAAAGGCATTGACTACGAAGGCATAGTGTTGCGAAGACACACTAAAAAGCTCGCGATGAGCGATAGGGTTTTTATAACGTTCTTCTAGAAGTTGCGTTTGCTCGACAACCTGACGAGCATAAGATAGAAACTCCATTCCATCACGCGTGAGGGTGATTCCTTTAGGATTTCGAATAAAAATCTCAATTCCCATCTCATTTTCTAGGTCACGAACTGCATTTGATAGACTGGGCTGCGTGATAAAGAGCTGTTTGGCAGCTTCATTCATCGAACCTGTCTCTACAATTTTGATAATATAGTGTAATTGTTGAATTCTCATGCTTTTATTGTACCATACTTGAGGCAATATAAAAAGAACCAGTCACTGAAAGCTCTGTGGCTAAGCTTAGATGAATGCTTTCAAATGACTTTATCTAGCGACCTAAAAAGAGAGAGTGGGACAGAAATCGGTAATTCGTTAGAATTCGATTTCGTCGTCCCACCTCCGCACAGTTGAGTAGGGCTGTAAAAGCTGATGAAATCAGCGTAGTAGAGTCCACTCAACCACTGCGTCTTGATCGACAATCCAAAGACAATTGAGAGGCTAGGACTTTTGTCCCAGCCTCTCTCTTATTCTTTAGAGTTAATCTGCCTTCTAAAGCGAAACTTAGCTTCCTCTTTCCCAGAAGATGGCTAGTAAAATCATGGCACCGAGAACTGATGGGATAATGGCTGTACCGCTTAGGCTTGGTCCCCAAGAACCAAAGATTAATTGTCCTAAAAAGGCACCAATCCAGCCAAGAAACATTTTCCCGAAGCATCCCATTCGTTCGCCACGATTGGTGATAGCTCCTGCTAGTAGTCCGATTAAAAGCCCGACAAACATACTTCCAATCATAGTTTCTCCTTAAATCGCCCAATCTCCATTGCGGAAGAGTGGTACGCGTGTCCCATCCTCACGGATACCATCGATATCCATTTGGTTCGAACCAATCATAAAGTCAACGTGAACATCTGAACGATTAAGACCTGCAGCTTCCAGCTCTTCTTCGCTCATCTCAGCTCCACCAACAACGCTAGTTGCATAGGCTGCACCAATAGCCAAGTGGTTAGAAGCATTTTCATCGAAAAGGGTGTTAAAGAAGGTAATTCCTGACTGAGAAATTGGACTTGGATCTGGTACCAAGGCACATTCACCCAAGGCACGCGCACCAGCATTCTTAAAGACGAGGTCCTTCATAACTTGATCACCCTTCTCAGCAGTGATATCTACAATTTCTCCATTTTCAAAGGTCACCTTGATACCTTCGATGATGTTTCCATTGTAGCTGAGTGGTTTTGTAGACGTTACATAACCATCTGCGCGACGGAAGTCAGGAGCTGTAAAGACTTCTTCTGTTGGCATGTTTGGCAAGAATCCTTCACCTTGAGCATTGATAGCTCCAGCTGATTCCCAGACGTGGTTCTTAGGCAAGCCAAGTGTCAAATTAGTTCCTGGTGCTGTGTAGTTAAGGGCTGAGAATTGCTCTTTATTCAGCATTTCTGCCTTGCTCTTGAGGATAGCAGCATGTTTTTCCCAAGCCTTAACTGGATCTTCTTCGTAGATACGGCAAGTCTTGAAGATTTGGTCCCAAAGGAGATCGACTGCTTCTTCGTCGCTCGCTGCATTTGGAAAGACCTTCTTAGCCCACTCAAGTCCAGCAGCGGCTGCTACAGTCCAACTAACCTTGTTAGATTGAGTTGCGATACGCATTGGTTTCATAGCAATTCCCATAGCTTTGGCAGAAGCTGAGAGCTTTTCAGCATCCACTCCGTTCAAGGCACCTGGGTCAGACGAACGGACACCAAGACGACTTGCTTTGTTTTCAAGAAGGTAGTTCATCTCAGCGATCTTATATTCTGGTACATTGTCCAAACGCTCCATCGGCGCGTGAAGGAATTTCTCACGGTTTACAAAGTCATCTGCCCATTGAACGATAACTTCGTGAGCTCCAAGTGCATAGGCTTCTTTGACGATTAAGTGAGCCAACTCGCGTTGCTCCACATCGATGGAGAGAGCCAAAGTGTGGCCGGGTTGCACGTTCACACCGTTCGCAACTAACAACTTAGCATATTTTTCTAGATTTTCTTTAAAATTTGGTAAAACCATTTTCTTTTCTCTTTTCTATTTTTATTTTTCTTTCAAAGCAGACAATAATCCTGCTAAAGCAATGGCGCCAGACAAAAGCGCTGTCGATAGAAGAATTGT
>CAURIB010000035.1:0-12640 GCA_963524795.1 uncultured Streptococcus sp. | reverse complement strand
TCAGTACAATCTTCGACTTGCCGCCTAGTCTATAAACGTTTTATCCAGCAAGAATAGAGCCCTCTGAATTCAGGGGGCTTTTTATTTTTTGCCAAGTGCTTAGGCCGTGTTCAATCGAGCATATCTTGAAATAAGGCTTCTCGATTGAGTAGTCTTTTTGTTTTTTCTGGATTTTAGCCCGAGCTCAAATCGCCCTCTGAATTCAGAGGGCTTATTTCTATATTTTTCTAGTCTTGCTCATGATTTAGAAATGTGGTATACTGTTTATTAAAATTGTCAAAATTTTTAATCTTGGTTAAAGGAGGGGTTCATGCTTTCCAAATTTTATGGAAACCATCAAAACCTGCGATATTGTTTTATATTAGGTATTCTGCTTGTAGCTTTGGGAGTCTCTCTGTTTCTAGCTGTTTCTATGGGGTCTGTTCAGATTAGCTTGAGTGATACTTATAGAATTATTTTAAGTAAGATGGGGGCCCCTCTGGATATAGGAGACCTTTCGAAGTCTACACTTGCGATTGTCTGGAATATGAGATTGCCACGGGTTTTTCTTGCTTTAATAGTTGGGGCAGGCCTTTCCATGTGTGGTAGTGTTATGCAGTCAACAGTCAATAATCCAATCGCAGAGCCCTATGTGTTAGGAATTTCTGCTGGGGCAACCTTTGGTGCGACTTTGAGTATCATTCTTGGGTTTAAGGTCATGATTGGTCTCGGTTCTTTCCTTGGAGCACTTGTGGCAACAGTTGCAGTCTTAGTCATTGCTTCCATGCAAGGCAGAATGACAACTTCAAGCCTCATTTTATCAGGGACGGTAGTCAATGCACTCTTTTTGGCTTTTTCAAATTTTATTATCTCAATTGGCGCTAATGCTGACAGTGTCATGACCATCAAGTTTTGGACCATGGGTTCTTTAGCAGGGACATCCTGGGCTCACTTAACCTTACCAACTATAATCGTGGGAATCGCCTTTTTATTTTTCTCTACACAATACCGTGTTTTCAATGCCATGATGATGGGAGATGAGGCGGCCTTGACTTTGGGAATTCCCTTGCGTTTTTATTGGTATCTCTATGTGACGATTGTAGCTGTGATGACAGCAATCCTAGTTTCGACTTGTGGGATCATCGGTTTTGTCGGTTTGATTACACCACATTTGGCCCGAAGTTTGGTTGGTACAAATTATAGAAGGCTTTTTCCAATTGCAACCTTACTAGGAGCCCTCTTTGTCGTCTGGGCAGATGTCTTTGCTCGCGTTTTGGTTCAAAATGCGGAACTACCGATTGGAATTTTCACAGCCCTAGTAGGTGCACCTTTCTTTATCTACATGGTTGGAAGTAGACGAAGGGAGGTGAGGGTCTGATATGGACTTAATGTGTCAGGATATTCACTTTGGAATCGGAGAAAAAAAGATTCTTAAAGGAGTCTCACTTAAACTTGAGGGCAACCAATTTCATACTATTTTAGGACCCAATGGCAGTGGGAAAACAAGCCTACTGAAACTCCTCTATCGACAGGAAAAGCCTGATCAGGGCCTGATTTCCCTTGATGGGAAACCCTTAGACCAAATGAGCGTTAAGGAAACGGCAAAACAGATGGCCGTCATCACGCAGTTTAATCAACTCCAGTTTGATTGCACGGTTGAAGAAATTGTTATGCTGGGTAGAACGCCCCATCTCTCTTTCTTACAAAAGGAAAAAGAAAAAGACTTTGCCTTGGTTGAGGATGCTCTAGTCAAGGTAGATATGTTCGAAAAGAGAAGTCGTCTCTACTCTTCTCTATCAGGAGGAGAGAAACAACGGGTTTTATTGGCACGCGCCTTGGCCCAAGAGCCGACACTCTTGCTCTTAGATGAACCGACCAATCATTTGGATATCAAGTACCAACTAGACTTATTGACCATTGTCAAAAATCTTCAGATCAATGTACTAGCAGTATTACACGATATTCAGCTAGCTTGTCGCTATTCAGACTATCTCTATCTGATGAAAGAGGGAGAGATAGTTTACCAAGGAACTCCAAAAGAGACCATCACACCCGAGTCATTGCAGGCTATCTATGATGTCCAAAGTCAGATTACTTGGACAGAAGATCAGCAAGCCATGATTCACTATTTATAAAAATTAAAAAGGAAAATAAAAACATGAAAAAAACACTTAGTATTTTACTTGTAACAGTAGCTGCCTTATCTTTGGCAGCTTGTGGTAACGCATCTAAAGAAACATCATCTGCACCAGCTACAACAGAAGCTAGTCAAAAAGCTAATACAGAAACCAGCTATCCTGTAACTATCAAAACTTATGATGCTAAAGGAAATGAAGTCGAACAAGTCTTTGAAAAGGCACCTGAAAAGGTCATCACCAACAATCTCTCAACAACTGAAATCCTACTTGAACTCGGTTTGCAAGATAAAATTGCTGGCATGCTCAATCCTGATAATGCTGTAACTGGTAAATACAAGGATGCTATTGAAGCCATCCCTCATATTGGGGATAAGAAATCAGTCTCACAAGAAACAGTTCTTTCTTATGAACCAGATGCTTTGATGGGACGCAACATGATGTTCTCTGAAAAGTCAATGGGAACTATTAGCGCTTGGAATGAAAATAAAATCCCTGTTTATACACAAAAAGCTTCACTTTCAACTATACAACAAGATTTAGGAAATATCGTAGAAGATGTGAAGAATCTTGGTACCATTTTCAATGTCCAAGACAAGGCGAATCAATACGCGGAACAATTACAAGCTAAAATCGATGCGGTTAAAAAAGCCAACCCAGAAACACAAGGTGAAAAGAAAAAGGCTTTGATTATGGTGGCCTACAATGACGAAACCTTTGGTGCTTACAAGTCAGCCCTTCAAGAAAGCTTGCTTAACCAACTTGGTTATACCAATGTCGCAACAGGAACTTCTGGTTTGACCCTGGAAAATCTAGTATCAATGGATCCAGAGTTGATTATCTATGTAACCAGCGATCGTAATCAAAAGTTAGATGAAAAAGCAGTGGATTTGATGAAGGCAAATGCTGTTTTGGAAAATGTACCAGCAATCAAAAACCAAAAAATCATGACCATCTCTTACGATGAGTTGATGGACTACGGTCCAGCAGTGATTGATTCCCTTGAAAAAATCAATGACTTTATCAAGAAATAAGGAGTTTAACTGGGAAGGGATTCGTGTTAGAGTCAGTCTTCCTTCAAACTATGACTCTAAACAAGCCTACCCAGTTGTGCTCTTAAACGATGGGGAACTAGACTACTTATCAGACCTGTCCCAATCTGTAATTTTAGTAGGTTTAATTCCAGAAAATCGTCTGGATGACTTTACACCTTGGCAGGCTATTGCTTTGAAAGAAGGGGCACCAGATTTTGGTGGGAAGGTAGACCAATACCATCAAAAGCTCTTTCAAGGAATTTTAAAAATTCTAAAGAAAGATTACTTGATTGATGAAAGTAAGATTGCTTATGGTGGCTATTCACTGGGCGGTCTTGCAGCTGTTTATAGTCTCTATAGTAGCCATCTTCCTGCGACCTGTATCTTTTCTATCTGTGGTTCTTTCTGGTATCCAGAATTTATAGACTTTTGCAGGGAACATACTTTGATGCAGAGCCAAATCCTTATTTATCTGCGAAATGGTCAGACAGAAGGTTCCAATCATTCCAACCGCCTGTCTAAGGCTCCTCTTTTTGCCAGAGACATTCATGATCTGATTTTAGAAGCAGTTCCCTCAGCTTATTCTACTTTTGATGCTTATGGGCATCATGAAGCTCTTGAGCAACGCTATCATCATTTTTGTGATTGGCTAAGGAAAGAGTGGAAGCTTACGTAAAAATCTAATACTCTTTGTTTAGGATGGACAGAGAGTATTTTTCTTGTCTTTATTTGTCTATATTTTGAAATTTTCGTGGGTTTATCTAAAATGAAAGTTTAACTGAAATGCATCAAAATGTGGTATAATGAGTAGATAGATAGAATCGAGGATATTATGTCATTTACGAAATTTAAATTTAAAAAATATATAGAAGAAGCTTTGGAGGAGTTGAAGTTTACGACTCCTACCGAGGTGCAGGATAAGTTGATTCCTATTGTCTTGGCTGGTCGAGACTTGGTTGGTGAATCAAAAACAGGTTCAGGGAAAACCCATACTTTCTTGCTTCCAATTTTCCAACAGTTGGATGAAGAGAGTGATAGTGTGCAGGCAGTTATCACAGCTCCAAGTCGTGAGTTAGCAACACAGATTTATCAAGCGGCTCGTCAGATCGCATCACATTCAGATGTTGAGATTCGTGTTGTGAACTACGTTGGTGGAACAGATAAGGCTCGCCAAATTGACAAACTGGCAAGCAACCAGCCCCATATCGTTATCGGAACACCAGGTCGTATCTATGATTTGGTCAAGTCTGGTGACCTTGCTATTCACAAGGCTAAGACCTTTGTAGTAGATGAAGCTGACATGACCTTGGATATGGGATTCTTGGAAACAGTTGATAAGATTGCAGGAAGTCTTCCTAAGGACTTGCAGTTTATGGTCTTTTCAGCGACTATCCCACAAAAACTGCAACCATTCTTGAAAAAATACTTGTCCAATCCTGTCATGGAGAAAATCAAGACCAAGACCGTTATCTCTGATACCATTGACAACTGGTTGATTTCGACTAAAGGTCGTGATAAGAATGCCCAGATTTATGAATTGACTCAAGTCATGCAGCCTTATCTAGCCATGATTTTTGTCAATACTAAGACACGGGCAGATGAATTGCATACCTACCTAACAGCCCAAGGCTTGAAGGTTGCTAAGATTCATGGGGATATTGCACCTCGTGAACGTAAACGGATCATGAATCAGGTGAAAAATCTTGATTTTGAGTATATTGTAGCAACTGACCTGGCTGCGCGTGGGATTGACATCGAAGGTGTCAGCCACGTTATCAACGATGCTATTCCACAAGACTTGTCCTTCTTTGTTCACCGTGTTGGACGAACTGGACGTAATGGTCTACCAGGTACAGCTATCACCCTTTATCAGCCAAGCGATGACTCTGATATTCGTGAGTTAGAGAAATTAGGAATCAAGTTTGTACCTAAGGTGGTTAAAGACGGAGAATTCCAAGATACCTATGACCGTGATCGTCGTGCCAATCGTGAGAAGAAACAGGAAAAATTGGACATCGAAATGATTGGCTTGGTTAAAAAGAAAAAGAAAAAAGTCAAACCAGGCTATAAGAAAAAAATCCAGTGGGCTGTCGATGAAAAACGTCGTAAAGCCAAGCGAGCAGAAGGTCGTGCTCGTGGACGTGCAGAGCGAAAAGCTAAGCGCCAGACATTTTAAAAATGAAACAGTAGGACCAAGTCGGTTTTACTGTTTTTTGTTAGCTAATATTTATAGGATAATATAAGTATCAAGGTTGAAATGGTTTAATAAATGAAATGAAAACCTTTTAGAACCCTGATTCTATACGGTTTTTGGATTGTTGACTATACAACAGAAAACACTTGCAAACTATAGTAAATTATGTTATTCTCAAGTAAACAGATTTAAAAAATATGTCTAAATCTGAAAAAAGAAAAGAGGTTCTTATGGATAAAGGATTATTGAAACAACAACGTTTTTCATTTCGTAAAATGAAAGTTGGACTGGCTTCTGTAGCGATTCTTTTTGCATTTGCTCAGCTTGGACAAGTTGCAGCAGATGAAACGAGTACGTCTCTTTCGAGTGAAGCTGTAAAGACAAGTGAAACAGCAAAATCACCTATTGAAGTTGCAACTAAAGAAATTGCAGCAGAAAGTGAGAAATCTGTTGTTAAAGAATCAGATGCAAAACCAGGAGATTTAATTGAGGTTTCTACCAAACTATCACCTATTGATGTCAAAGAAAGTCAAGAAGGCAATCAGAAAGTCCATATTGAAACCTCTGTAGCTGAGGTAACTAAAACTGAAATTGCTCCAGAAAAAGTGGAAAAAATTCCAGAACCTGTAACCGCGACAAAAGAGAATACTGTAGCTGCTAAGGATAAAGATGGAAATTCTTATACTCAGTACGAACGAGTAGACAAGACAACAACTGTGGAAATAACTAAAACACCACCAACTGTTAAAAAAGCAGGAGCAGCTGATATTGTTTTCGTGGTTGACCGTTCAGGATCTATGGGAGGAACTATTAATACTGTTCGTAAAAATGTCAATGAGTTTGCAAGAAATCTTGCCAAAGATGGAGTAGCGGCACGTTTTGGATTAGCTACATATAGTGATGAAGTATACGGACGTCGATTAGGAAAAACTGACGAAGATACAATTCTAACGAAATTTGGTGAGACTTATTTTACAACAGATCCAGTTGAACTTGAAAAAGCTTTAGAAAAAATTAAGATTGCACATGGGGGAGATTCTCCTGAAACAGCAACTCCTGCTCTCACAAAGATTGTTTCTACTTACGACTGGTCTAAGTCACCAAAAAATAAAAAGTTTGTGGTGTTGTTAACAGATGCTAGGATGAAAGAAGATCCGTCTATTCCATCTGTTGCTGAGACACTAGCAGCTCTGAAAAATGCTGGTATTGATAGAATCGTTGCGACGACCAGCTATAGTGAAAAGGACTACAAAGATTTTGTATCTGAAGGTCGATTAATGACTATTAATCGTAACTTGGCTGACTCTTTAACTAAGGATGCAGCTTCATGGATTGTGGAAACAGTCAGTGAGGGACGTCAGTACAAGGTAACAAAAGACAGCTACCAATTCTACTTGGAACGTCGTACAACAGTGCCAGTTTTGGAGCAGAAAGTAACTCCTAAACCAGAACCTACTGCTTACAAACCAGCACCAGCTAAACTTCCTGAAACAGGAAGCAATGATACTAGAAATCAAAGTCTTATGGGACTTGGGTTATTGATGGCTGGATTTGGATTAGCCCTTGGAAACAGAAAATCAAAAGAACAGTAGTATAAAGTAATAAAAAAACACTTGATGTGGGCTATATGCTTTCCGATCAAGTGTTTTTTTCTTATAATATTAGAGCTGTTAGAATTAGACTAAAGTGGGTGTGGTTCAAATATTCTGATGGGATTTTTATGTTTCTTTAAGATGATTTCCAGAAAAATTTCCTATAAATTTTAGCAATCGTTAAAACGATAACGTAAACGATACCTAAGATGGTTAAAACAAATTTTCCAGGACTCACTTCTGATCCGATAATAAAGATATGAAAGAGAGGAGCGAGGCCAATGCACACGTATATCAGATAAGTAACAAGGTTTAATTCACCAAATCCCGCAAAAAAATCCCTCATTTAAATTCTCCTTCAATATACTTTTAATATGAGTATACTATAAATAAAAGAAAAGAACAAAAGAAAAACAAAACACCTGAATTAGAGCTGTATAGGCTTTTATCAGGTGTTTTTTGATTCATAAATTAAGAATTTTGATGCTAACAAGAAAATAAAAACGATAATTTCATTTTTGGCATAAAATATGTGCTTTCTATGATTAGGCAATTTCCTTAATCGAAAAATTTCGAAATAGAAAGAGAGATTTCAAATCCATGCATCCATTCGGATTTTACGACGATGTCGATTTTTAAAGCATCTGCTAATTGTTTGACAAGATAGAGACCCATGCCTGTTGATTTTTTCCTTGTCTCTCCTGAATCACCTGTAAATCCTTTTTCAAAGATATGAGGGAGGTCGCAAGCTTTAATTCCACACCCATTATCCCTAATAATCAGGGTTTTGCGCCCCTTGTCACTTGACATAGAAATCTTGAGTTCTGGTTTGTCAGAGCTATATTTAAGGGCGTTGGCTAGTATTTGAGACAGGATAAATTCAAAACTGCGTTGATCGGTATAGTAGTTTCCCTGTATATTTTCTAGCTGAATCGTAAAATTCTTTTCTTTAAGCAAGGGAGCAAAGTTTTCCAAAAGATCCTGAATACACTCTTGGAGGTCGACATCTTCAAATAGAAAATCATTTTTTTCACTTTTCACCCTGTAATAGAATAGGATCTGTGATACATTTCCTTGGATTTGATTTTTCACATAGTCCAATTTAAAAGCAGTATCCTCAGGTAGTTGGTCACTTTGATTGTCTAAAAGGAGGGAAAGAAGCGATAAAGGAAGTTTAATCTCATGTGCCCATTTTTCAACATAGTCCTCGTACTCGGCTAGTAATGAGTTGAGTTTTCCTATTTGAGCCTGCTTTTGATAAAGTGTATCTGCTATTTTTTCAATGCTTTCTTTCTCTGAGGCACTTGATAAATTCAATAATTCAAGCTCAGTATCGATCTTAGGATTGGCTATGAAGGATTTATAGGCAGCGGCTTTTTTTCTTTCTTTTCTTATTAGTAAGAAAGATAGGATTAAAAAAAGCAGGACGGTGGCTAAAATATAGAGAAGGATGAGAGCTTGAAACATTCTCACATCTGAAAGCCAAAGCAGGACAGCTGTAAATAGAACAAATGCTAAGAGAACAAGTAACCAAGGCAGATAACTAGCTAGATATTTTAGATTCTGTTTCATCTGGACTTACCTCTTCTAGCTTGTAACCAATACCTCTGACGGACTTGACTTTAAGGGCAATGCCAGCCTGTTTCATCACCTTTTTCAGCCTTGCAATGTTTACTTGTAGGGCATTTTCATCAATGAACTCAGTTGTATTCCACAGTTTCATGCTTAGTTCTTCTTTTGTGACGACAGAATCAGTTGTCACTAATAAGGTTTCTAACAATTTCCCTTGATTTTGAGGGAGTAAAATCGAATATCCGTTAATATAAAGAGTATAGGTATTTCTATCCAGCAGGAAATTATCTTTTTCAAGCAAATTTTGTCTACCTTCATAGCGTTTCAAGATGTTTTCTATACGAACCAAGAATCTTTCTTTCTTGAAAGGTTTTGTTAAGTACTCGTCAGCCCCTAATTTTAGGGCGTAAATCTCATCTTTTAGTTGTTCACGGGAGGTGAGAACCAATATGGGCACAGAGCGTTTGGACTTGAGATTTTTACAAATTTGAAAACCTGTTTCTCCTGGTAAATTCAAATCCAGTATGATTAAATCCGTATCGTATTGCAATACTTGCTGGCTTGTATATTTGAAGTCAGTCAACTTATCAACTTGATAACCCGCTTTCTCTAACAAAATGACAATTTCATCTCGAATCAAGGTTTCATCTTCAATAACCAGAATATGCTTCATATTGGCTCCTCCTTTTCCTATTTTATTCTACCTTATTCATCTCTTTTGGGTTCTATTAATGACAACAAGTACTTGTTGCTATTTTTCTTTACAATTCTTATATAGATGACTTCAAATCCAGCTAACAGCAGTATTATCACCATGGCTGTGATAAATTTCTGCCCCATGGCCATTCTTGCACTGGCTGGTAATATTCCTGTGAGGAGGGAGCTCACTCCGAAGCTACTACTGATAAGTGCAAGGGCTATTGGTAGACCAAAATACCAGTTGATTTGCTTTTCTGACGATTTACAAAGAGTTTCGTAGTTGGCTCCAAGATGGATCAAGGTTTGGTATCGTCTGTAGGATTGTCTTTGTCCCATCAAAAACTGAACGCCAATGATTGTATTTGCCACAACAAGGAAGATGATAGCCAGATAGATGGTGATATAGCTGGCAGAGATAATGTAAAATAATTGTCTTCCCATATTTTGTATATAGCTTTCATAGCCAAGAGAGGTTTGATTTAGCTTTTCATTGGTATCTGAGATAGCCCTCATCAGGCCTTTTTCCTTGACTAGCTCAGGAGCTAAGATACCGCTGACATAGTTCGAGTAGCGACCGTCTGTATAGTTCATAAAGACTTCATCTGGGACTATGAGGGCAACAGAGAGGGTGATTTCACGATCCGTTACAATCGGTAAAGACTGAACCTCTCCAATCAATTTTACATCATTTCCCATGACTTTGATTTGAGGCTTTGTCTTTAGGACAGAGTTGACGAGACTTTCATCTGGCAGAAAATCTTTCCCCATATACAAATATGCTTCCTTACTAGTTAATTCTAGAGGAGGGAGATTGGCAACCTTTCTAAGTTCATTGTATTCGGAAACTGGTATGAGGTGGGAAGTAGTAGACTGTTTAAATCTTTGGAGCAAAATTTCCTTGTTCTTGCTGTCTTTTTGCTTTTTCAACTCCTTGATAATCTCTTCGAAGGACACGGACTCGTGTTCTTTAGGTTTGCCTACTTTAATTTGCAGAATCTTTGAAAACTGTGATTCTAGTCCAGCAGCTTCAAGCTCTTTTTTTACTGTACTTACATCAAGATTTTCATCTGTATCCTGCTTGCTATCTCTAAATGTATAATCCAATACGTGGGTTTGATTGCTTGAATTGCCACTTGCAATGGCAACACCTGCTCCAAAGAGGCACAAGGCAGAGAAGATTAAGAGGGAGCAGATGGCCAGTATAGTTGAGCGCTGGATAACTAATTCCTGAATCTGTCTAAAATTATAGGCATGAAGTTTTCGATTGTTTCCAAGCTTGACCAAAAAGTCTATAAATAAACGCATACCAAAGAAGAGGAGTATAGTTCCTAGAGTCCCCAAGAAAACAGTGATGCCCATGGTTATGACACTCTCCCAAGCTCGTCCACTCATCCCCAAGTAATAGGCTGTTCCTAGAAGCAAAATTCCGAGGACAGAAGCAAGAAGGTATACCCCCTTGGGGAGTAGTTTCTTCATTCCAGAGGGTGAATAGGCAAGCAGGTTTCCGATTTCCTTATTGGCTATTTTTGCACTTAAAAGGACAAAAACAGCTAATTTTACGGCTAGGAAACCGATGACTGTATAGAGTAGAGCTGTAGTAGATAGAGAAAATTGATGTTCAATAATCCCTAGTCCCACAATTTTAGCGGTTATTAGGCTGATTAGTTCTGAAATCAAGATAGAAATTGGAAGGCCTATTCCAAGAGCAAGGACACTGTTTCTCAAATCCTCGAGTAGGAGTAGCAAGAACAGTTTGCTTCTTCGCATGCCTAATGTGAGATACACACCAAATTCATGTTTTCTCCTTTCCATCTGCATACTGCTTGCGAAGTAGACTAGAAAAAAGAGAATAAAGAGGGTTGCTACATAAAGAATGGGAATCATGCTAAAGAGTTTATTTACAGCGTCACTCTCTATTTGTTTGAGAAAGATCATCACATCTTGATGGGACAAAGAAAGGATGATGTAAAAGGAGATAATAGAAAGAACCATGGAACTGAAATACAAGCCATTATTCTTTCGATCCCTCTTGCTATTTCTTGAGACTAATTTAGAAAACATTGCCATCACCTCCAGCCAGTGCAGACATGACCTTTAGTATTCTGTGGTAAAAATCTTCTTGACTTTCTCTTGGATAATCGCGTCGAATTTCATGGAATAGTTTTCCGTCTTGGATAAACAAGATGCGGTTGCAAAAGCTGGCTGCAACGGAATCGTGGGTCACCATGAGAATGGTGGTTTCTTCCACTTGATTCATTTCGGATAATTTTTGCATCAAAATGGTCGCATTTTTTGAATCCAAAGCTCCTGTGGGCTCATCTGCAAATACAATCTTAGGGTCTAAAATCAAGGCACGCGCAGCAGCTACCCTTTGCCGTTGACCACCTGATAATTGTGATGGGAACTTATCCAGAAGTTCAGAAATATCTAGATATTGGGAAAGCAATTCTAACCGAACCTTGCTTTCGTTGGCATCGACCTTGTGCAAAGACAAGGGGAGTAAAATATTTTCTTTGGCTGTCAGATTGTCCAAAAGCTCAAAATTTTGAAATAGGTAACCAATTTCCTTACCACGATAATCAGCTAACTGACTACCTTTTAACTGACCTAAATCTTTTTCTTGCATTTGAATGGAGCCGTCAGTTGGTTTGATGATAGTAGCGAGACAGTTAAGAAGGGTTGTTTTCCCAGAACCACTGCTCCCCATAATCCCTAAGAACTCACCTTTGACAACTTGAAAAGATATACCGTTCAAGGCTTTGGTGATATTCGGCTCTTTTCCATAATGCTTTTTTAATGATTCTACTCGTAAAATTGTTTCCATGTTAAACACCTCCATCTTTTGTTACTTTCATTATAATATGAATCAGAGTAGAATAACACTTACGGATGATGTAAGAAATCTTTATCATTAGGTTATTGGAGCTATACTTACTATATTATAGCATGGTTTCAAGGATTTAAAAAGAGGAGTTGAGAGTCGAGAAATTTTCCTAATATTGAAATTATAAAAAATAATACCACTGTAGTCCATGCTCCAGCAGTATTATTTTTTATTTTATAGGAAACTTTACTCCCACTCCACAGTTGCAGGTGGTTTACTTGTAATATCGTAGACGATACGGTTAACGTGGTCAACTTCGTTTACGATGCGCACAGAGATTTTTTGGAGGACTTCCCAAGGGATCTTAGCGAAGTCAGCTGTCATTCCGTCGATAGAAGTGATAGCACGGATAGCGATGGTGTAGTCATAAGTACGGCCATCTCCCATAACACCTACTGAACGAACGCCAGTGTTAACAGTGAAGTATTGCCAGATATCGCGGTCAAGACCAGCCTTAGCGATTTCTTCACGAAGGATAGCATCTGACTCACGAACAGTTTCAAGTTTTTCTTCAGTGATTTCACCCATGACACGGATAGCAAGTCCTGGTC
>CAURIB010000034.1:0-12750 GCA_963524795.1 uncultured Streptococcus sp. | reverse complement strand
TAAAGCTATCCATGTATTTCTCTATCTGTAATCGTCGGGTGCTTTTTACCAAGTTATTAGCAGGTAGGGGTCCCGAGCGCCTACGAGGAATTTGTATCGATAAGAAATAGATTTAAAAATTTCGCTGTTATTTTGTACATTTAACTTGACGGTGACATCTCTCTATTGTGAGTTATTAGTGGTACAGTTTTCAACCGTTTTAATTATAAAAAAGTGGTGCATTTTTAAATTGGCACAAACAGGTAACGGTTATTGCAGGTGTATTTCTTATCTATGGGTTTAACATGGATTTTATCATTAAAATCATGAGTATTGTCCGAGAGTGATTGGTCTTGCGTATGGTTAACCCTAAAGTTATGGAAATAAGACTTAGAAGCAAACTTAAGAGTGTGTTGATTGTGCATTATCTTAAAATTTTGTATAATAGGAATTGAAGTTAAATTAGATGCTAAAAATTTGTAATTAAGAAGGAGGGATTCGTCATGTTGGTATTCCAAATGCGTAATGTAGATAAAACATCTACTGTTTTGAAACAGACTAAAAACAGTGATTACGCAGATAAATAAATACGTTAGATTAATTCCTACCAGTGACTAATCTTATGACTTTTTAAACAGATAACTAAAATTACAAACAAATCGTTTAACTTCTGTATTTATTTATAGATGTAATCACTTCAGGAGTGATTACATGAACAAAAATATAAAATATTCTCAAAACTTTTTAACGAGTGAAAAAGTACTCAACCAAATAATAAAACAATTGAATTTAAAAGAAACCGATACCGTTTACGAAATTGGAACAGGTAAAGGGCATTTAACGACGAAACTGGCTAAAATAAGTAAACAGGTAACGTCTATTGAATTAGACAGTCATCTATTCAACTTATCGTCAGAAAAATTAAAACTGAACATTCGTGTCACTTTAATTCACCAAGATATTCTACAGTTTCAATTCCCTAACAAACAGAGGTATAAAATTGTTGGGAATATTCCTTACCATTTAAGCACACAAATTATTAAAAAAGTGGTTTTTGAAAGCCATGCGTCTGACATCTATCTGATTGTTGAAGAAGGATTCTACAAGCGTACCTTGGATATTCACCGAACACTAGGGTTGCTCTTGCACACTCAAGTCTCGATTCAGCAATTGCTTAAGCTGCCAGCGGAATGCTTTCATCCTAAACCAAAAGTAAACAGTGTCTTAATAAAACTTACCCGCCATACCACAGATGTTCCAGATAAATATTGGAAGCTATATACGTACTTTGTTTCAAAATGGGTCAATCGAGAATATCGTCAACTGTTTACTAAAAATCAGTTTCATCAAGCAATGAAACACGCCAAAGTAAACAATTTAAGTACCGTTACTTATGAGCAAGTATTGTCTATTTTTAATAGTTATCTATTATTTAACGGGAGGAAATAATTCTATGAGTCGCTTTTGTAAATTTGGAAAGTTACACGTTACTAAAGGGAATGTAGATAAATTATTAGGTATACTACTGACAGCTTCCAAGGAGCTAAAGAGGTCCCTAGCGCCTACGGGGAATTTGTATCGATAAGGAATAGATTTAAAAATTTCGCTGTTATTTTGTACAATAAGGATAAATTTGAATGGTACCATAAACGACCGTTTATGGTACCTTTTCATTTTCCTGCTTTTTCTAAATGTTTTTTAAGTAAATCAAGTACCAAAATCCGTTCCTTTTTCATAGTTCCTATATAGTTATACTTAATGAGTTATGGTACATTTAAATTATAAAATTAAGGAGGTTTTTTTATGATTTTTGGCTATGCTCGAGTGAGTACGGATGATCAAAATCTTAGTTTACAAATTGATGCACTTACTCATTATGGAATTGATAAATTATTTCAAGAAAAAGTAACTGGTGCGAAAAAAGACCGACCGCAATTAGAAGAAATGATCAACCTACTACGTGAAGGAGATTCTGTTGTCATTTACAAGTTAGATCGAATTTCACGATCAACTAAACATTTGATTGAACTTTCTGAATTATTTGAAGAACTTAGTGTCAATTTTATATCTATTCAAGATAACGTAGATACTTCAACGTCTATGGGAAGATTCTTTTTCCGAGTTATGGCTAGTTTAGCAGAACTGGAACGGGATATTATTATTGAACGAACTAACTCTGGTCTTAAGGCAGCCAGAGTCCGAGGAAAAAAAGGGGGCCGTCCAAGTAAAGGTAAGCTATCAATTGATTTAGCTTTAAAAATGTATGACAGCAAAGAGTATTCTATTCGTCAAATTCTTGATGCCTCTAAATTAAGCAAAACAACCTTTTACCGTTACCTCAATAAAAGGAATGCTTAAGATATGGCTATGAAAAGAATTTTAACTACTTCACAGCGTGAACAACTTCTTTCTGTAGACCACTTATCAGAAGAGGATTTTAAAGCGTATTTTAGTTTTTCTGATTATGATCTGGAGGTTATTAATCAACACCGTGGAAAGGTCAATAAACTAGGATTTGCGATACAACTTTGTTTGGCCCGGTATCCTGGGTGTTCTTTAAGTAATTGGCCGATTAAATCAACCAGACTAACTTCTTATGTGAGTCGACAGCTCCATCTTGATGCAATTGATTTAAATTCATATGATCATAGAAATACACGTGCAAATCACTTCAACGAGATCTTAGAAGTATTCAACTATCATCGATTCGGTAGTGCTAATACACAAAAACAGTTAATAGAATATTTAATTGAACTAGCTTTAGAAAATGATGACTCTATCTATCTAATGAAAAAAACAATTGATTTCTTAACTCGAAAAAGAATTATTTTTCCATCTATAGCTACACTTGAAGACATTATAAGCCGCTGTCGAGATAAAGCAGAAAACAACTTATTTTCAATATTACTCTGTTCATTAACAGATATACAAATTGAAAAACTAGAGAGTTTGTTTCAAATTTATGAAGAGACGAAAATAACTAAACTCGCTTGGCTAAAAGACATTCCAGGTAAGGCAAATCCAGAAAGCTTTATGAGTATTTGTAAAAAAGTGGAAGTGATTGCTTCCATGGGACTCGGGACAATTAATGTCTCCCATATTAATCGGAACAGGTTTCTTCAGCTAGCTAGACTAGGGGAAAATTATGATGCATATGACTTCTCCCGTTTTGAGCTTGAAAAAAGATACTCTTTACTTATTGCTTTTTTAGTCAATCATCATCAATATCTGATCGATCAACTGATTGAGATTAATGACCGCATTTTAGCAAGTATTAAACGCAAAGGGACACGTGATTCACAAGAACAGTTAAAAGAAAAAGGAAAATTGGCTACTAAAAAATTGGAACATTATGCTTCTTTAATTGATGCTCTTCACTTTGCAAAAGATAATGATAGTAATCCTTTTGACGAAATTGAACGAATCATGCCTTGGGAAGATTTAGTACAAGATGGAGAAGAAGCTAAAAAAATTACAGGTAATAAAAATCATGGCTATTTAGAAATGGTTCGAAATAAAGCTAATTACCTCCGAAGATACACGCCAATGTTATTGAGGACCCTTTCGTTCAAAGCAACTCCGGCAGCAAATCCAGTCCTCATGGCCCTAACTCAACTAACTGATTTACACAATAGTGGTAAAAGAAAAATACCGGCAGATACTTCTACTGATTTTGTGAGTAAAAAATGGAAAAGCCTTGTTCGGCCAGAAGAGGGGAAAATAGATCGGTCTTACTATGAGTTAGTAGCTTTCACCGAGCTAAAGAACAATATTCGATCAGGAGATATTTCAGTTGAAGGAAGTATGATCCATCGAAATATTGATGATTACTTAGTTGATTTATCTGCTTGTATTGATTCAGAAACTATTCCAGACACGTTTGAGGACTATTTAAAGGATCGGGAAATAATTTTAGATTTACAGCTTCAATTTTATTCGACAGTTGATAAGAGAATTTCAAGAGCAAACCTTAAAAAGTTGGAAAAAGTTACACCTAGCGAAGCAGAAATATATAGAAAAAAACTTTATTCAATAATTCCTAAGATAAGGCTTAGTGATCTTTTAATTGAGGTGGACAGTTGGACCAACTTTTCACAAGAATTTAGTCATGATTCTACAGGGAAACCGCCGAGTGAACAAGAAAGAAAAATTATTTTTGCTGCTTTGCTGGGTTTAGGGATGAATATTGGTCTTGAAAAAATGGCCCAATCAACTCCTGGAATTTCTTATTCTCAGTTAGCCAATGCCAAACAATGGCGCTTTTATAAAGAAGCTCTGACTCGTGCTCAATCTGTTTTGGTTAATTATCAGTTAAAGCTTCCTGTTGCAGACTTTTGGGGTGAAGGAAAAACCACTGCTTCAGACGGAATGCGCGTCCCAGTGGGCGTCTCAGCTCTAAAATCCGATGTTAATCCACATTACAAAAGTATGGAAAAAGGAGCTACAATGATTCGATCAATAAATGATAGGCATACGACTCATCATATCGAGGTTGCTTCAACTAATACAAGGGAAGCTACTCATACCCTTGATGGCCTACTTTATCATGAAACAGATCTAGATATTGAGGAACATTTTACTGATACAAATGGGTATTCTGATCAGGTGTTTGGAATGACCGCATTACTAGGCTTTGATTTTGAACCTCGCATCAGAAATATAAAAAAATCACAATTATTTTCTATCAAATCACCTTCCTACTACCCTAACTTATCAGAAGATATAAGCGGAAAAATCAATGTAAAAATTATTGAAGAAAACTATGATGAAATTAAACGAATCGCCTATTCGATTCAAACAGGAAAAGTATCTAGTTCTTTACTATTAGGAAAGCTAGGCTCATACGCACGTAAGAATAGAGTAGCTCTTGCACTGAGAGAACTAGGTCGCATTGAAAAGAGCATTTTTATGATAGATTATATTACAGATAGTGAGCTACGGCGAAGGATCACTCATGGACTAAATAAGACAGAAGCGATTAATGCTTTAGCTAGAGAACTATTTTTTGGGCGACGCGGAAAATTTATGGAGCGCGATATTCGCCGACAACTTCAAAGTGCTAGTGCGCTTAATGTGTTAATAAATGCAATAAGTATATGGAACGCCGTCTACTTACAAGCAGCTTATAATTATCTCGTCAAAATAGATCCCGAAGTAACTAAGTATATGAAGCATGTATCTCCTATTAATTGGGAGCATATCACTTTTCTTGGAGAGTATAAATTTGACTTGTTATCTATTCCTAAACACTTAAGAGAATTGAATATAAAAAATAAATAGGCCTTGAAACATTGGTTTAGTGGGAATTTGTACCCCTTATCGATACAAATTCCCACTAAGCGCTCGGGACCCCAGGTAAGAAAAATTCATCAACGGAAACATGAAGTAACGATACAAGGTCATAAAGAACTTGTATGCTGGGGTGTTGCCCTTTATTTTCAATATTAGTTAAGTACCGTGGGTCAATTTCAATCAATGCTCCCACTTGTTCACGAGTTAAACCTCGTTTCAATCGAGCTTCTTTAATGGCTAAACCAAAGGCTCTAAAATCATATTTATCTTCTTTTTTACGCATAGTAGACCACCTCTATACATTTTATTGTTCCTACTGAATTAAAAACAGGTATAGAAAAACGTGTTATATGGTTTATAGGTTTATATTTAATAAAAAGCACTACTAAACGCCAATAAAAAAAACCGTTATATGGTAGTGCTATTTACGCTGTTAAAATATTGTATATTACTTCCAAATGGCGGTTTGTTGGAGGTCAACGTCGCCATGAAGTACATCATATACAATAAATTTCCTTACATTGGGTTCTTGTCAAAAAAAGTCGTCTATCTGCAATAGATAAGTACGTCCACCAATGTGGTTTTATAAATCATATAGATAGAATAACAGAAGCATGTAAACAGAGAAATAAATCTGTTTATATGCTTTTTTGGCTATTCAGAACTTTTTTACAAAGTTTATTTATCAGTAATGCAACAAATCCCCCTTTCACATTGGGACTAAGAGTGAAAGGAGATAAACGAGCAAGGCTCACTTCCTTTCCTAGACAGAAAGGGGGTGAGAAACATGAAACCATCTTCTTTTCAGACCACAATAGAAAATCAGTTTGACTATATCTGTAAACGTGCTATGGAAGACGAGCGAAAGAATTATATGCTTTATCTTTCAAGGATTGCAAAGCGTGAGGTGTCCTTTTCGGATGTTGGCGATTATCTTGTTAGCCAGTTTGCGACAACAGATAACTATTCAACTGACTTTCAGATTTTTACACTCAATGGGTTATCAGTAGGCGTTGAAAATGATTTGTTGAGTGAAGCATTACGTGAGTTGCCAGACAAGAAACGTGAAATTCTACTGCTGTTTTACTTTATGGACATGAGCGATTCAGAAATTGCAGACCTGTTGAAATTGAACCGTTCTACTGTCTATCGGCATAGAACCAGTGGACTAGCCTTAATTAAAAAGTTTATGGAGGAATTTGAAGAATGAAAACACAATATCCTATGATTCCCTTTCCTCTCATTGTAAAGGCAACAGATGGCGATACCGAAGCGATTAACCAGATTCTACATCATTACAGAGGGTACATAACGAAGCGTTCCCTACGACTTATGAAAGATGAATATGGCAATCAAAGTATGGTCGTTGATGAAGTCTTACGTGGAAGAATGGAAACCAGACTGATTACAAAGATTTTGTCATTTGAAATTAAGTAATATCCTCTCTCCTTTCGTGGAAGCGTGCTAAACCATTCCACGCTTCCCGAACAGGGAGGTTTGTTATTCCACCAAAGCATATTGAGCTTTCAATGTGTTTTGATAGGCTAACGAGCCATTGTTCTTTGAAAACTGAATAAAAGTAATCGAATACGTTTCGATAAGAAAAGAGCCAACGGAACTAACCGCCATGACCTATCTTATAAAGATAGCGAGCGATTCATGTTAGTGATCCGAGAAGCAATCTTTAGCAGGATTGCCTGCAACGACATTCTTATCGTGATAATGATACTCCCATACAGTCAATAGTCCGAGCGTGATAAAACCGTCGCAGGCAATGAGTATGGCTACATGAGAACCATGCAGGGGTGGAACTCCCGTGAGCTTTGCTAAAGCTGTTCGATTGCTGGTAAAACAACTTTTATGAAATCCAAATAAGTGATTTGGAAAGGAGGATTTTATGAAGCAGACTGACATTCCTATTTGGGAACGTTATACCCTAACCATTGAAGAAGCGTCAAAATATTTTCGTATTGGCGAAAACAAGCTACGACGCTTGGCAGAGGAAAATAAAAATGCAAATTGGCTGATTATGAATGGCAATCGTATTCAGATTAAACGAAAACAATTTGAAAAAATTATAGATACATTGGACGCAATCTAGCGTCGCCAAAGGGTCTTGTATATGATAAAATAGTATTAAGTCGTATCAAGGCTCTTTCCATAAAGGAAAGGAGCAAATGCCATGTCAGAAAAAAGACGTGACAATAAAGGTCGAATCTTAAAGACTGGAGAGAGCCAACGAAAAGACGGAAGATACTTATACAAATATATAGATTCATTTGGAGAACCGCAATTTGTTTACTCGTGGAAACTTGTGGCTACAGACCGAGTACCAGCAGGAAAGCGTGATTGTATCTCACTTAGAGAGAAAATCGCAGAGTTACAGAAAGACATTCATGATGGTATTGATGTTGTAGGAAAGAAAATGACACTCTGCCAGCTTTACGCAAAACAGAACGCTCAAAGACCAAAGGTTAGAAAAAACACTGAAACTGGACGCAAATATCTTATGGATATTTTGAAGAAAGACAAGTTAGGTGTAAGAAGTATTGACAGTATTAAGCCATCAGACGCTAAAGAATGGGCTATTAGAATGAGTGAAAATGGTTATGCTTATCAAACCATCAATAACTACAAACGTTCTTTAAAGGCTTCATTCTATATTGCTATACAAGATGATTGTGTTCGGAAGAATCCATTTGACTTTCAACTGAAAGCAGTTCTTGATGATGATACTGTCCCTAAGACCGTACTAACAGAAGAACAGGAAGAAAAACTGTTAGCCTTTGCAAAAGCTGATAAAACCTACAGCAAAAATTATGATGAAATTCTGATACTCTTAAAAACAGGTCTTCGTATTTCAGAGTTTGGTGGTTTGACACTTCCAGATTTAGATTTTGAGAATCGTCTTGTCAATATAGACCATCAGCTATTGAGAGATACTGAAATTGGGTACTACATTGAAACACCAAAGACCAAAAGTGGCGAACGTCAAGTTCCTATGGTTGAAGAAGCCTATCAAGCATTTAAGCGAGTGTTAGCGAATCGAAAGAATGATAAGCGTGTTGAGATTGATGGATATAGTGATTTCCTCTTTCTTAATAGAAAGAACTATCCAAAAGTGGCAAGTGATTACAACGGCATGATGAAAGGTCTTGTTAAGAAATACAATAAGTATAACGAGGATAAATTGCCACACATCACTCCACATAGTTTGCGACATACATTCTGTACCAACTATGCAAATGCAGGAATGAATCCAAAGGCATTACAGTACATTATGGGACATGCTAATATAGCCATGACGCTGAACTATTACGCACATGCAACATTCGATTCTGCAATGGCAGAAATGAAACGCTTGAATAAAGAGAAGCAACAGGAGCGTCTTGTTGCTTAGTAGTACAAATGAATTTACTACTTATTTACCACTTCTGACAGCTAAGACATGAGGAAATATGCAAAGAAACGTGAAGTATCTTCCTACAGTAAAAATACTCGAAAGCACATAGAATAAGGCTTTACGAGCATTTAAGAAAATATAAAAAGATAATTAGAAATTTATACTTTGTTTAAGGATAAAAATATCTTTTTTTACAAGATAGGTTTTCCCGATTTCCATTATCATGAAATCCTTTCTCCTTAAGAAATCAGAAAGGGCTAGATGTTTCCCTTTACTGTTCAAGCCGTCTACGCAAGCAGTGGCATACACTCAAAACGAACTTTGGTTGACTATTGTAGCTCCTCCATCGCTTCTTTCACATATCCTTCTACATCTTCAATCTCTACAAACGAAGGATCAAGGTGACACAAGAAGTGCCATTCTTCGTTGCCGTATTTTCTGTAGAGAATCGCTTCACCGTCTTCACTTCCGAAATAGCTTCTGTCGACTTCATATCCACTGCGCTCTAAAAAGTCTTTTGCCTGATGATACCTAGTTTCTCTTGCTTCGATATAAGATTTGACTTCATCGTTATTAACGACATAGGCATCGACTTTTGTAGCTCCTTCAATCACTTTATCGTTTTTAACCGATAGATTCGAAATCTCTTTCCAAATAATGTCCACATTTTCCTCAGAATTAAACGAAAACCTAGATAAAGGGACAATATTCCCATTGAAGACAATTTCTATATAATCGGGCAAGTGTTTAGGGTTAAAATACTCCACTTCAAACTCATCTTCTGTTTCTAAAGTATATCCAGGGATTTGAACGGCAAAGGCTTTCCCCTCTTCTAAAGAATCAAACACGACTAAATCTTTAGAAAAATCATTTTGGTACAATTCCAATATAATCATCGATAACCCTCCATCCCTGATTATTTTGCTAATGTCATGAAGCGTAGTGCCTCACGATATACAGATAAGGTCTATCTATACTACTATCGAAAAGGCACCTTCAAGATTCACAGTGTAGTATAAAAATTAATTTTTATACATATTAAATGGATATGGAAAAGGAGCAAGGAATACCCTAGCCTCAGCAGAATCATCCGAAATTAAACGACCACACTTTTTACATTTTTTACCGGGTTGAAAATAATCATTGATATACTCAAAAATTTTCTGATCTTCCAACTCCGGTTGACTTTTAATCACATCATATTCACCACACTCACAACCACAAAAGATAGTAACAAATGGACTGTAGCCGCAATCTGGGCAAGCAATGCCTCCTAAACCACAAAAATTTGCTACAAGCGGATGTCCACAATTTTTACATTCCTTTGCTCCAAAGATACAGTTTTTTAAGGCTTCCTTATAATAGCTTTTTCTCCAATCCCTACTAAGTTTTTTACTAGACTTGTAGACACCTTTCTGAATATTAACCAATCTATTATCTGTTACTTTAGGGACGTATCCGATAGTATTTTTTTCATATCCAATCACTAGCTCTAATTTATCAAACACTGTATCTTTGACTAGAAATTCTCCAATTATGCTTTCGATTACATCTCTAGATATACTACCTCGGTTTCTTCTAGCCTCTTCTATTTTACTTAATAGTTTGTTATAAATCTCCTTAATGTAATATTCTTTTTGGTTCTTAAAACCATACGCTAATCTTAAGTAACTTGAAAAAATTGCAAACGTATCAATTCCATCTCTATATAGCGGTCTATTATCAATAGTTATTTTATCTATAATTTCAGAATAATTATCCAAAGAAAAACCTTTTATCAATTCTCTCTTTATACTCTCTTTTTTTTGATCAGTTTCATTCGGGTCCATTAGAATTTTTCTATAGTTTAATATCTTAGTAGATATATCTTTTTTGTTAACTGTGACTTCTCGAAATGATGAAATAACTAAGAAACAATCTCGATCATCAAAATCGTTATTCTTTCTAAAATTATCAAGTATTTCAAAAAACTCTTGATTTCTAATTTCTCCTGTTTTCACCTGAATAAAAATCTTATTTTGCTTACTTACTATGCAAATATCATCATCTGTTTCGCATTGTATTGAAAAATCATCAATGTCTATACCGAATCCAAACATGTCTCTTTTATGTAACTGTGTAACCGCATATACACTAGCTAAAGAGTCTTGATTTGAAATTAAAGAATTAATTTGACCACCAGTCTTTTTTTTACTAAAATAATCACTCACAGCAATATCCTCCTATTTTCTTTCTATAATATCTTACTGACTAAAACAAAACTACATCACGATACTCCAGATTTCTATTTCTATTCTAACTAAAATTGAACAGTATTATTCTTAGCTTCGCTTTGAATTAGATACCTGATTTAGATCTAATTACCCCCTCAATCTTTCATATTTTTAGTATTTCCTTTTAAAGAATTACACTCAAATTTCTTATAATTTCCCGGAGTGTGTTGCGAAACCGAATTCTCTTCATTCGTTGCAAGCGAGTTCAGCATAATAAGTAACTCTTCTCTTTTAGAATCCGACTTTCGCTATTTTCTTTTTTCACTATTTTCACTTAGAAAAAGGAAATTAATTAATTTTCGTAAACCCTTATCTTGAAAGCAAAAACTACTTTTGAATGATTATAGCTATTTCTATTAAATTATAAATTATAATTTAAGTTTGCTTTATTCTTTAACTTCTATAGTTGTATGAACTTTTTTTGTATGGAGTGTTATAATTCTTAACTATTCAGCGGTTCGGTGTTCCCGTATCGTTTCTTCGTTTACTCCTCACTCTACAACAACTATCGCATAGGCGGAACATACGCGGTAATCGAGAATATATTCATAGGTTGCACGTACTCCCTTGAAGTCTACATTGGTCACGCCATCAACTTCGCATATGTTAAGTTATTTTTCTGAAATCGATAGCCTTATTTCTAAAATTCAGCCAACTTCCTTTCCCCATCGTCTGAGCACCTCTTTTAAGGGCTCATCTAGATAGGTATAGGCCTTTTCCTTAATCCAATCAGGTATACCATAAGCAGCTTCTGCTATACTTCCTGTTATGGCAGCAAGAGTGTCACTATCTCCGCCGAGAGAGAGATAGCATTTCTGATAGCATCTTCGAAGTCTGTACTTTCAAGAAAGGCAATGATGGCCTGAGGTACCGTATTCTGGCAAGTTTCATTGAAACGATAAGTATGACTAATTTCATCTATCGTTTTAGAAAGGTCATATCCATACTCTTGTTCTATGTGTTCCTTGATGAGTCTCTTACACTCCATAGGATTGTCGTTGACCGGTTTTCCATAGTCGCCACTGTAACCTCCAAAGTAATAACGACACATAAAGATAGCATCAGACGTCGCCATAGCTCCTTTGATCCCCTCTGGATGGTTATGAGTCACCTCTGAAGAAAGTCGTGCAAGAGCTCTTCTGAACGGCCAGGCTCCTGTTCTGGCACAGATACTACAATCCATGACCCAAGCACAAGGAGAAACACGCATTGCTGAGCCATTGCCAAAGCTATTATATGGTTCACGATCGTCGCCATCAACCCAATTACTAAATCTCGCACCGTAACCTGCATCGGGATACATCCTAGCATATTTCTTCATGGCGTCAATAAAGTTATCCTTCTGACCGCCATTCATAATGGCTTCTGCAACAGCACAGGTCATAACCGTATCATCAGTGAAAAAACAATCCTCACGAAATAATGGAAAGTCTTTCGTTTTAATATTGTCCCATTCGTAAACAGAACCTACAATATCTCCAACTATTGCTCCTAACATAAAATACCTCCTAATGTCCAATGTCACATCTATAAATATACTAAAAATCTACTCTACTTTTTTTAGATCGTACAAAGAGTGATACAGCCTCAACGTGTGCTTACATCAAGCTTTTCCTTCTATAAATTGACTCAAGTTAAATTTGGGGTATTAGAGTAATTGAAATATTCTCTTTCTAATCTATAACTATACCTATTCTGTTCGAGTTTCAGCTAAATATATTCCCCATTCAGCTAATTCTTCAGGCAAGTCATAAACAGTTTTTCCATTACTTTCATAGATTTCAGAGATTCCTGGTGAGGTCT
>CAURIB010000033.1:0-12785 GCA_963524795.1 uncultured Streptococcus sp. | reverse complement strand
TAGAGCAATGGATTGAAGCTCCATGTGTCGGCGGTTCGATTCCGTCTCGCGCCATTTATATTTTTTGGAAGGGTAGCGAAGAGGCTAAACGCGGCGGACTGTAAATCCGCTCCTTCGGGTTCGGGGGTTCGAATCCCTCCCCTTCCATCCTTTACGGGCATAGTTTAAAGGTAGAACTAAGGTCTCCAAAACCTTCAGTGTGGGTTCAATTCCTACTGCCCGTGTTAATAATTATGGCGGGTGTGGTGAAGTGGTTAACACACCAGATTGTGGCTCTGGCATGCGTGGGTTCGATCCCCATCACTCGCCTATTTTATATTATTGGGGTATAGCCAAGCGGTAAGGCAAGGGACTTTGACTCCCTCATGCGTTGGTTCGAATCCAGCTACCCCAGTTATACTTTGCCGGCGTGGCGGAATTGGCAGACGCGCTGGACTCAAAATCCAGTGTCCGCAAGGACGTGCCGGTTCGACCCCGGCCGCCGGTATAGTATTAAAGACAAGGTTTCGACCTTGTCTTTTTATTTGGGCTTATAACCCTGGTACAAACCACCCGTTTGACGGGTGGTTATGATTCTTCAAATAAAGTTTAAAAAAATTTTACTAAAAATAGGTCTATACCATTTACAAATTCTTTTGAAAAGTTTATAATGTAATTGACATAATAAATAGTAGATTATTTCTTAAGGGGGTTATCATTATGCCTAAGTATATTAAAGCTGATCAATTTTTCTATCCACATGGTATTCGTCGTGGAGGTTATTTGGAACTTATTGATGGCAAGTTTGGTAAGCATGTTGAAGAGATTTCGGATGATGCAGAAATTTTAGACTACTCTGGTTACAGCATTGCACCGGGTCTAGTTGATACACACATTCACGGTTTTGGTGGTGTCGACGTTATGGATAATAATATCGAAGGTACACTTCATACGATGAGTGAAGGCCTTCTTAGCACAGGTGTTACTAGTTTCTTACCAACTACACTAACTTCATCATACGAACAATTGCTGGCTGTTACTGAAAACATTGGTGCACGCTATCAAGAAGCATCTGGTGCTAAGATTCGTGGTATTTACTTTGAAGGACCTTACTTCACCGAAGAATTTAAGGGGGCTCAAAATCCTGCCTATATGAAAGATCCACGTATGGATGAATTTCGCGCTTGGCAAAAGGCTGCTAATGGTCTTCTTAATAAAATTGCTCTTGCACCTGAACGTGAAGGTGTTGAGGATTTTGTACGTACAATTACTGGTGAAGGTGTAACTGTTGCTCTTGGTCACTCTAATGCTACCTTTGATGAAGCAAAAAAAGCTGTTGATGCCGGAGCTAGTGTATGGGTTCACGCCTATAATGGAATGCGTGGCTTAACACACCGCGAACTTGGTATGGTTGGTGCTATGTATGAGTTACCACACACTTATGCAGAATTGATTTGTGATGGTCATCACGTGGATCCTAAGGCTTGCGAAATTCTTCTTAAACAAAAAGGAACTGAAAATATTGCCCTTATCACTGACTGTATGACAGCAGGTGGTTTGCAAGATGGGGACTATATGTTAGGTGAATTCCCAGTAGTAGTTGCAAATGGAACTGCACGTCTTAAATCTACTGGTAATTTGGCTGGTTCTATCCTCAAACTTAAGGATGGTCTCAAAAACGTGGTTGAATGGGGAATTGCGAATCCTCATGAAGCAGTCATGATGGCTAGTCTCAACCCAGCAAAATCTGTTCACATTGATGATGTCTGTGGACAAATTCGTGAAGGCTACGATGCAGACTTTATCGTGTTAGATAAAGATTTGGAATTAGTAGCAACATACCTTGATGGTGAAAAACGTTATCAAGCATAATTTCTAAAGTAGAAGCTAGTTTAGTTTCTACTTTTTTTAATTTAATTTGTTAATTTCTTCACATATTACTTGATTTTATCTATGAAAAGGCTTACAATTATGATATAAACAATACAAATAAAAAAGCGGAGGAGTGCTTATGAAAGCTTATACTTACGTTAAACCAGGCCTTGCGTCATTTGTTGATGTTGACAAACCGATTATTCGCAAGCCAACAGATGCTATTGTGCGTATCGTTAAGACTACTATTTGTGGTACTGACCTACATATCATTAAAGGGGACGTTCCTGCTTGTAAGAGTGGAACTATCCTTGGGCATGAAGGAATTGGTATTGTAGAGGAAGTTGGAGCAGGAGTTTCAAACTTCAAAAAGGGTGATAAGGTTTTGATTTCTTGCGTTTGTGCATGTGGCAAGTGTTACTATTGTAAAAAAGGAATCTATGCTCACTGTGAAGACGAAGGTGGATGGATTTTTGGGCATTTGATCGACGGTATGCAAGCGGAATATCTTCGTGTGCCTCATGCTGATAATACACTTTATCACACTCCAGCTGATTTATCTGATGAAGCCTTGGTTATGTTATCTGATATCTTACCAACTGGCTATGAAATTGGTGTCTTAAAAGGTAAAGTAGAGCCTGGTTGTAGTGTAGCTATCATAGGTTCAGGTCCAGTTGGCTTGGCAGCTCTCTTGACTGCACAATTCTACTCACCAGCTAAATTGATTATGGTTGACTTAGATGATCACCGTTTGGATACTGCTGTTTCTTTTGGTGCTACTCATAAAATCAACTGTGCAGATGCTGAAAAGGCTATTAAAGAAATCTACGATTTAACAGATGGTAGAGGAGTTGATGTAGCTATCGAAGCAGTTGGTATCCCACAAAGTTTTGACTTCTGTCAGAAGATTATTGGTGTTGATGGAACTGTAGCAAACTGTGGTGTTCATGGTAAGCCAGTTCAGTTTGATTTGGACACACTTTGGATTCGTAACATTAACGTGACTACTGGCTTAGTTTCAACCAACACAACTCCTCAGCTTTTGAAAGCCTTAGAAAGTCATAAAATTGAACCAGAAAAATTAGTAACTCATTACTTCAAACTAAGTGAAATTGAAAAGGCCTATGAAGTATTTGGTAAGGCTGCAGATCATCATGCGATTAAGGTTATCATTGAAAACGATATTTCAGAAAGTTAATCTTATCTTTGAATCCAGTTATTCTTTTTGAATAGCTGGATTTTTTGAAAAAAGCTTTATAATTCGTGAAAATGAGCAAATTTCTTTCATTGTTCTAAAAAATTCGCTATAATATACGGTACAAAGGAAGTAAGAAATGTATCGAGTTATAGAAATGTATGGAGATTTTGAGCCTTGGTGGTTCATAGAAGGATGGGAAGAAGACGTCATTAGTAGCAAGAAATTTGAAAATTACTATGATGCCTTGAAGTATTATAAATCTTGCTGGTTTGAACTGGAAAAGAAAATTCCACTATATAAAAGTCGAGGAGACTTAATGACCATATTTTGGAATCCGGAGGATAAGCGTTGGTGTGAGGAATGTGATGAATTTCTGCAGCAATATCATTCCTTGGCTTTATTGGAGGATGGGCAAGTCATCCCAGATGAAAAATTTAGACCTGGCTATGAAAAACAAACAGGGCTTGAGGTGCACCGAACCTGCCGTATCAAAAACGAAGGAACAACTTTTTAAGGAAGTTGTTCTTTTTTTGTATTTTCTTCGAATAATAATAGTAAGGAGGAAGATATGGTACAAGCACTTGCACAAGAATTGATTACACTGGCCAAAAAAGAAGGAGCTCAAGACATTTATTTTGTTCCTAAAAATCTGATCTATGAGCTACATATGCGAATTGGAGACGAGAGGCGATTTATTGATAGTTATGACTTTGAAAAGTTGGGTGCTGTCATTAGTCATTTTAAGTTTGTTTCGGGGATGAATGTTGGAGAAAAGCGTCGTAGTCAGCTTGGGTCCTGTGATTATCAGCATGATGGCAAGGTTTCTTCACTACGCTTATCGACGGTAGGAGATTATCGTGGTCATGAGAGTTTAGTTATTCGCCTTTTACACGATGAAGAGCAAGAGTTGCGCTTCTGGTTTCAAGACCTTAAGGAACTAGAAAAGGGCTTTAGGCAACGCGGCCTTTATCTATTTGCAGGACCTGTAGGAAGTGGTAAAACTACCTTAATGCATGAATTAGCTAAGTCATTGTTCAAGGGACAACAAGTCATGTCCATTGAGGACCCAGTCGAGATTAAGCAAGAAGAAATGCTGCAATTGCAACTCAATGAAGCTATTGGACTGAGTTATGAAAACTTGATAAAACTTTCTTTGCGACACCGACCAGATCTTTTAATCATTGGAGAAATCCGGGATAGCGAAACAGCCCGTGCTGTTGTACGAGCTAGCTTAACGGGAGCTACAGTGTTTTCGACCATCCATGCAAAGAGTATTCGTGGGGTCTATGAGCGTCTTTTAGAACTTGGTGTCAGTGAAGATGAACTAGCAGTTGTTTTACAAGGCGTATGCTACCAGAGGTTAATCGGGGGAGGAGGAATTATTGATTTTGCAAACCAAAATTATTCAGAACACCAGGCAGAAAAGTGGAATGAGCAAATTGATCAGCTTCTTAAAGACGGACATATCACTGCCCTTCAAGCTGAAACGGAGAAAATTAGCTACCAGTAAACAGAAGAAGATCATCACTCTCTTTAACAATTTGTTTTCTAGTGGTTTTCACTTGGTAGAAATCATTTCCTTTCTAGATAGAAGTTGCTTGTTGGAAAAGGAATATGTAACTCAGATGCGCCTAGGACTCTCGCAAGGGAAATCTTTCTCAGAAATGATGGGGAATTTAGGTTTTTCGAGTGCGATTGTCACTCAACTTTCATTGGCTGAAGTTCATGGAAATCTCCATTTGAGTTTGGGGAAAATTGAAGAATATTTGGATAATCTTGCTAAGGTCAAGAAGAAGTTAATTGAAGTTGCGACCTACCCACTTATTTTGCTAGCTTTCTTATTGCTTATAATGTTGGGGTTGCGAAATTATCTCTTGCCCCAACTGGATAGTAGTAACATAGCTACCTTAGTGATTAGCAACCTACCACAGATTTTTCTTAGTTTCACTCTTGTTCTGGGTTTAGTATCTTTAACTGGTCTGGTTTTCTACAGAAAGTCTGCGAAAATTCAAGTTTTCTCTTTTCTGGCTAGAATTCCATTTCTAGGTGTGTTTATTCAATATTATCTGACGGCCTATTATGCTCGGGAATGGGGCAATATGATTGGTCAAGGTCTGGAGCTATCACAGATTTTTCAGATGATGCAGGAGCAAGGAAATCCTCTTTTTAAGGAAATCGGACATGATTTATCCCTGTCCTTGCAAAATGGGCATGAATTTTCTATGGTTGTTCAGACCTATCCCTTCTTTAGAAGGGAGTTGGGTTTAATCATTGAATACGGAGAGGTTAAATCCAAGTTGGGAAGCGAATTGGAAATCTATGCGGAAAAAACCTGGGAATCCTTCTTTACCCGAGTCAATCGGGCTATGAATCTAGTTCAACCGCTGGTCTTTATTTTTGTAGCCCTGCTAATTGTTTTATTGTACGCAGCCATGTTGCTGCCAATGTATCAAAATATTGAGGTAAATTTTTAAATGAAAAAAATGATGATGAAATTAAAAAAAGCTACGGTAAAAGGGTTCACTCTTGTAGAAATGTTAGTGGTCCTTCTTATCATTAGCGTTCTACTCTTACTGTTTGTGCCAAACCTAACTAAGCAAAAGGATGCAGTGAATGATAAGGGGAAAGCAGCAGTCGTCAAGGTGGTAGAAAGCCAAGCTGAACTCTATACTCTAGATAAAAATGAGGATGCTAGTCTAAGCAAATTACAGGCAGATGGACGCATCACTGCTGAGCAAGCAAAAGCCTATAAGGAATACCATGCAAAACAAAAGACAAGTCAAACAGTTGCGGATTAGGGCTTTTACTATGTTAGAAAGTTTATTGGTCTTAGGGATAGTTAGTCTGTTAGCCTTGGGTTTGTCAAGTTCAGTTCAGTCCACTTTTGCGGCTGTGGAAGAACAAATTTTCTTTATGGAGTTTGAGGAACTTTATCGAGAAACCCAGAAGCGAAGTCTGGCTAGCCAGCAAAAGATGAACTTGATTTTAGAAGAGAGAAGCATTAGTAATGGCTATCAGAAATTAGCCATCCCTAAAGCGATTCAGCTTCAGTCACATCAGTCAATAACATTTGATAAGGCAGGAGGTAGTTCATATCTGGTTAGCATCAGATTTCAAACAAGGAAAGAAGTAGTTCGCTATCGACTAAATATAGGAAATGGAAAGATTAAACGTATTCAAGAAGCAAAAAATTAAAGCGGTTATTTTACTGGAGGCAGTAATTTCACTAGCTATTTTTGCCAGTATTGCAACCCTCTTGTTAGGGCAGATTCAAGAAAGTAGACGACAGGAAGCAAGACTCTTAGAACAGGAAGAAGTTTTGCGAGTGGCTCGAATGGCTTTGCAGACTGGACAAAAGCAGTTGACGGTTAATGGGCTTACAGTTCATGTTGTCTCGAATGAGCGAGGTTTGGAGGTGTATCATGGAACTGAGAAATTACTGGCGATTCAAGATAAGTAGAGTCAGAGCTTTTACACTTTTAGAATCCCTGGTTGCTCTTATTGTGATTAGTGGGAGTTTGCTTCTTTTTCAATCTATGAGCCAACTCTTGGTTTCAGAAGTTCGCTATCAGCAGAGAAGTGAGCAGAAGGAGTGGCTTTTATTTGTGGATCAGCTGGAAGCAGAGCTGAATCGAGCCCAATTTGAAAAAGTGGAGAATGATAGACTTTACCTCAAACAGGATGGGAAACCTATTTCCATGGGTAAATCAAGGTCAGATGATTTTCGGAAAACAGATGCCAGTGGACGTGGCTATCAACCCATGGTTTATGGCCTTAAATCAGCACATATTTACCAAAAAGGGCAAAATGTTCATTTCAATTTTCAGTTTGAAAAGGGACTAGAGAGGGAGTTTATCTATCGTGTTGAAAAAGAAAAAAGTTAGAGCAGGCGTTCTTCTTTATGCCCTTGTAATGTCAGGTATTTTTAGTCTTCTGTTGCAGTTTTATCTGAACCGGCAAGTAGCTCATCATCAGGATTATGTCTTAAATAAAGAGAAACTGGTGGCTTATGCGATGGCTAAGAGAACCTATGAAAGAGCTAATTCTGAAAGTGGAGAACAGTCATTCAATGTAGGAAAGTCAACTTATCGTAATGACGAAAAGGGATTTACAGCGATTGTTGACACTGGAAAAAATCAGTTTGAATTTCACTTTTCTCATTTGAAAAAGACCGATAAAAAGACTAAGAAGACAGAAAATAAGTCCAAAGAAGGAAATGAGGAGAAAAAAGAAGAACAGGTAAAAAAAGAAACTGCAAAGTCTTCTGAAGTTACTCCTTCAAAGAAAGATATAGAATAGCTTGGATTTTTGCTTCAGTTGTGAGATTGAAGGCTAGTAAGTTAGGACAAGGCTTTTGCACGAAATCATGCTATAATAGATACATATGGAGGACAGAATATGTCAAGTGTAAAATTGTATCTAGTACGTCATGGAAAAACAATGTTTAATACGATTGGGCGTGCTCAAGGTTGGAGTGATACTCCACTAACAACTGAAGGGGAACGAGGCATTCATGAATTGGGGATTGGCTTGCGTGAGTCTGGCTTAAGGTTTGAGCGTGCTTATTCAAGCGACTCTGGACGAACCATTCAGACAATGGGAATTATCCTTGAGGAACTTGGTTTAACAGGACAAATTCCCTACCGTATGGATAAGCGAATTCGTGAATGGTGCTTTGGTAGTTTTGATGGTGCTTATGATGGGGACTTATTTATGGGGATTATTCCTCGTATCTTTAATGTCGACCATGTGCATCGTTTGTCCTATGCGGAGCTGGCTGAAGGTCTGGTAGAAGTAGACACAGCAGGTTGGGCTGAGGGCTGGGAAAAACTAAGTGGTCGTATCTGGGAAAGTTTTGAAGCCATTGCCAAGGAAATGGAAGCTAATGGGGGAGGAAATGCTCTCGTAGTCAGCCATGGAATGACTATTGGAACCATTGTTTATTTAATTAACGGCATGCATCCACATGGTCTTGATAACGGAAGTGTGACGATTCTTGAGTACCAAGATGGTCAGTTTTCAGTCAAGATTGTTGGGGACCGTAGCTACCGTGAAATTGGACGAGTTAAGCTAGAGGAGCAAGCTAGTTCAGAACAATAAAAATTCTGTTCTCAATTAGAAGAATTTTTAAAGGATTGATAGAATGCTAATGTCTTGATTCAAAAGCTTGCGAGAGCTGAGTGCTTTGACAATAGCATTCTTTTTTGTTAGAATAGTATCAACATGAAAGCATAATAAGGGACTGACAGAACTGTCGTCCCCTTTTGTCTATCTTATAAGGGGGAAATATGCTGTTTCAGAAAATAAAAGCCTATAAATGGCAGGCCCTGGCTTCCTTGGTTATGACAGGTCTAATGGTAACGAGTTCACTCTTGCAACCACGTTATTTGCAGGAGGTTTTAGAGGCACTGCTAACGGGTGATAATGAAGCTATTTATACTATCGGTTTTTGGTTGATTCTTGTTGCCTTGATTGGTTTGGTCGCAGGTGGGATCAATGTAGTGTTAGCAGCCTACATTGCTCAAGGAGTTTCGTCTGACTTACGTGAAGATGCCTTTTGTAAGATTCAAACTTTTTCATACGCCAATATTGAGAAGTTTAATGCAGGGAACCTCGTTGTGCGTATGACCAACGATATCAATCAGATTCAAAACGTCGTTATGATGACCTTCCAAATCCTCTTTCGACTACCGATTTTATTTATCGGTTCCTTTATTCTAGCTGTTGTCACCCTACCTTCTCTGTGGTGGGTGCTAGTTCTCATGGTCGTTCTGATTGTTGCCATAATGGGTTTTATGATGGGAGTTGTGGGACCGCGCTTTGCAAAATTCCAGACCTTATTGGAGCGTATCAATGCCATTGCCAAAGAAAATTTACGTGGTGTGCGCGTGGTTAAGTCTTTTGTTCGAGAAAAAGATCAATTTGCTAAATTTACGCAGGTATCCGATGAATTACTGGGTGAAAACCTTTATATCGGCTACGCCTTTTCTATCGTTCAACCTGTAATGATGATGATTTCATACGGGGCTGTCTTTCTTTCAATTTGGCTTGTAGCAGGTATGGCAGAGTCAGATCCGTCAGTAGTTGGTTCCATTGCTTCCTTTGTAAACTACTTGAGTCAGATTATCTTTACCATCGTCATGGTTGGATTTTTGGGGAACTCAGTTACTCGGGCCATGATTTCCCTTCGTCGTATTCGTGAAATCCTTGATACAGAACCAGCTATGACTTTTAATGATGTGGAAGATGAAGAATTGGAAGGAAGTCTCAGTTTTGAAAATGTGACCTTTACCTATCCAAATGATGAAGAACCTATCCTAAAAGATGTATCCTTCGATATCGCAGCTGGTGAAATGGTTGGGGTTGTCGGAGCAACTGGTGCAGGGAAATCAACCTTGGCTCAGTTGATTCCACGATTATTTGATCCTCAGCAAGGTTCGATTAAGATTGGTGGAAAGGACATTCGAACAGTTAGTGAAGGGACGCTTCGTAAGACAGTTTCTATCGTCCTACAAAAAGCCATTCTCTTTAGTGGAACCATCGCAGATAATCTCAGACAAGGTAAGGGAGATGCGACAGTTTCAGAAATGGAGCGCGCAGCTCGCATCGCCCAGGCCAGTGAATTTATTAGTCGTATGGACTTGGCCTTTGAGAGTCCGGTTGAGGAACGTGGGACTAACTTTTCTGGTGGACAAAAACAAAGAATGTCTATTGCGCGTGGGATTGTCAGCAATCCTCGTATCTTGATTTTTGATGATTCAACCTCTGCCCTTGATGCCAAATCGGAACGTTTGGTTCAAGAAGCCCTCAACAAGGATTTGAAGGGGACGACCACGATTATCATTGCTCAGAAGATTAGCTCTGTTGTGCATGCTGATAAGATTCTAGTGCTTGACCAAGGTCGCTTGATTGGTCAAGGTAAACATGCTGACTTGGTTGCATCAAACCCAGTCTATCGTGAAATTTACGAGACGCAAAAAGGAAAGGAGGAGTAGGATGAAGACATTTGAATTCTTTTGGAACTATTTTAAAGTTTATAAGATATCCTTTGTCGTTGTTATTGCTATGATTATCATTGCAACGATTGCACAAGCCCTCTTTCCAGTATTTGCAGGTCAAACAGTCACAGAACTGGCTAATTTGGTTATAGCTTATCAAAATGGAAATCCTGATATGGTTTGGCAAAGCCTTTTTGGACTCCTGGTCAATCTTGCTTATATTTTGATTGTGCTCGTGGTGTCGAGTCTTATCTATATGGTTTTGATGAGCCGTATTATTGCCGAATCGACAAATGAGATGCGTAAGGGACTTTTTGGCAAGCTTTCTCGCTTGACAGTTTCCTTCTTTGACCGCCATCAAGATGGAGATATCCTGTCACGTTTTACCAGTGATTTGGATAACATCCTACAGGCTTTCAACGAAAGTCTGGTGTCTGTTATGACCAATATTGCCCTTTATATTGGTTTGTTGATTGTTATGTTCGCAAAAAATGTGACCTTGGCTTTGATTACGATTGCTAGCACTCCGATAGCTGTCATCATGTTGATTGTCATTTTAAAATTGGCAAGAAAATACACCAATCTTCAGCAAAAAGAGGTTGGGAAGCTAAACGCCTACATGGATGAGAGTATTTCAGGTCAAAAAGCCGTTATAGTTCAGGGCATTCAAGAAGATGTGATTGCAGGTTTTGTTGAGCAAAATGAACGGGTTCGTAAAGCAACTTTTAAGGGCAGAATGTTTTCAGGAATTCTCTTTCCTGTCATGAACGGAATGAGCTTGGTCAATACAGCTATTGTTATTTTTGTCGGTTCAGCTGTTTTACTGAATGATCAGAATATCGAGACAGCGACAGCTCTGGGTTTGATTGTCATGTTTACCCAGTTTTCTCAGCAATATTACCAACCCATTATCCAATTGGCAGCGAGCTGGGGAAGTTTGCAACTGGCCTTTACAGGTGCAGAACGTATCCAAGAAATGTTTGATGCAGAAGAAGAGATTCGTCCTCAAGATGCTCCAGTTTTCACAGAATTGCGAGAGGGTGTAGAGATTCGCAAGGTAGACTTCTCCTACCTGCCAGGGAAACCGATTCTAAAAGATGTCAGCATTTCAGCTCCAAAAGGGAAAATGATTGCGGTTGTTGGTCCAACAGGGTCAGGAAAAACGACCATCATGAACTTAATCAATCGTTTTTATGATGTGGATGCAGGTAGTATCAGCTTTGATGGAACAGATATTCGCGAGTTTGATTTAGACAGTTTGCGAAGTAAGGTGGGAATTGTTCTACAGGATTCTGTTTTGTTTAGCGGAACTATTCGGGACAATATTCGATTCGGTGTACCGGATGCTAGTCAGGAGATGGTAGAAGCAGCTGCTAAGGCTACACACATCCATGACTACATCGAAAGCCTGCCAGATAAGTATGATACTTTGATTAATGATGACCAGAGCGTCTTCTCAACCGGTCAGAAGCAGTTGATTTCTATTGCTCGTACCTTGATGACAGATCCACAGGTTTTAATTTTGGATGAGGCAACATCAAACGTGGATACTGTAACAGAGAGCAAGATTCAAAATGCCATGGAGGCAATTGTAGCAGGAAGAACTAGTTTTGTGATTGCTCACCGCTTGAAAACTATTCTCAATGCAGATCAGATCATTGTCCTTAAGGATGGTGAGGTTATCGAACAAGGAAATCATCACGAATTACTCAAGCTTGGAGGCTTTTACTCCGAACTGTACCATAATCAATTTGTCTTTGAATAATACTCTTCGAAAATCTCTTCAAACCACGTCAGCGTCCCCTTGCCGTATATGTGTTACTGACTTCGTCAGTTCTATCCACAACCTCAAAACTGTGTTTTGAGCAACCTGCGGCTAGCTTCCTAGTTTGCTCTTTGATTTTCATTGAGTATAAGCAAAAAGTTGTCCTAATTTTGGGCAACTTTTTCTGATAAAAAAATTTTATCACGGACTTAAAAAATACATATTAGACAGGAGTGGGTAAGGGTGATAAGATAAGATTATCAATGGAGAACGAAAGGAAGTCAGTAATGGTAAGAACAGTTGTTGGAGTAGCGGCAAACCTATGTCCTGTAGACGCAGAAGGAAAAAACATCCACTCATCTGTATCCTGTAAATTTGCTGAAAGTATTCGTCAGGTTGGCGGACTTCCTTTGGTCATTCCGGTTGGTGATGAGACACTTGTCCATGACTATGTAGAAATGATTGATAAGCTCATCTTGACTGGGGGACAAAATGTTCATCCTCAGTTTTATGGTGAGGAAAAAACAATTGATAGCGACGACTATAACCTAGCTCGCGACGAGTTTGAGCTAGCTCTTCTACAAGAAGCCTTGCGTCAGAACAAACCAATCTTAGCCATTTGCCGTGGCGTTCAGCTTGTCAACGTTGCTTTTGGTGGGACACTCAATCAGGATATTGAAGGTCATTGGCAAGGTCTACCTTTTGGGACTTCACATTCTATTGAGACAGTGGATGGCAGTGTAGTGTCTAAATTATTTGGTAAAGAAAGTCAGGTTAACTCAGTACATCGTCAGAGTATTAAAGACTTGGCACCCAATTTCCGCGTGACGGCTGTGGATCCACGTGATCAAACTGTTGAAGCAATCGAATCTATTGATGAGCACCGTATTATTGGTCTCCAGTGGCATCCAGAATTCTTGGTCAATGAAGAAGATGGCAACTTAGAATTATTTGAGTATTTATTGAATGAATT
>CAURIB010000032.1:0-13062 GCA_963524795.1 uncultured Streptococcus sp. | reverse complement strand
TTCCTGAACCAGAAGCTCCTAGCAGTGTATAAAATTTTCCTTCTTCCAACTCAAAATTAATATCTTTGAGAACCTTAGTGTTGCTATCTTCAAAAACTTTAGAAACGTTTTTGAATTCGATAATTGGTTTTTTCAATTGTCATAAATTCCTTCTTTTTCATAGATTAACAGATCAGGGCTCTGTCAGGCCGCCACTACCTCTTGCAAGGAGTTAGGCCTCCTGCATGCATCTTCGCTACCGATAGGCTTTCACCCCCTCTACATTCTAGTTAGTAGCAGCTAAGCTATTTCTACTATTTACTCATGTTCACCCAAGATACGAACTTCTCTCTCGAGGGTAACACCTGAGTGCTCTTTAACCTTCTCAATGACAGACTCGATCAATTCCTCATAGTCCTTAGCAGTTCCATCAGCAATATTGACCATAAAGCCTGCATGCTTTTCAGAGACTTCGACGCCACCGATACGATAACCTTTCAAGCCTGCTTCTGCAATCAATTGACCTGCAAAATGATCCACTGGACGTTTAAAAACTGATCCACATGAAGGATACTCTAAAGGTTGCTTGAGTTCACGAAGGTGAGTCAAGCGGTCCATCTCCTGTTTGATGACTTGGTGATTACCTGGAGCTAGGGCGAACTTAGCAGAAAGGACTACTGCCCCTGATGCTTGAATAGCTGAATGACGGTAACCAAAGTTCAAGTCTTTAGCAGACAAGGTTTCGATTTCACCTTCCTTAGTCAAGATTTGACAAGACTGGAGAACATGAGCAATCTCACCACCATAAGCGCCAGCATTCATAAAGACAGCACCACCGACGCTTCCTGGAATACCACAAGCGAACTCAAAACCAGTCAAACTATGACGAAGGGCAATACGAGTAGTCTCAATCAAGTTTGCTCCAGCTTCTGCCTCAATGGTATAGCCATCAACAGAGACATTATTGAGCTTGTCACACATGATTACAAAACCACGGACTCCACCTTCACGGACGATAATGTTACTTGCATTTCCAAGCACCATCCAAGGAATGTTTTCCTGATTGGCAAACTTGACCACACGAGCCATCTCATAGCGATTGCGTGGAAAAACTAAATAATCTGCCTTTCCTCCAACTTTTGTATAAGTATAGGATTTTAAAGGTTCGTCGAAACGAATATCGATTCCTTCTAAGGTTTCTTTTAATTTATCTGATACAGTCATTTTTCTAATCCTTTTATGAAATTCATTCCATTATACCATTTTTAGCGATTTTTTTCGATGATTATGTCACCTTTTAGCAGTGACAATACAAAAAGAGGCTAGGCCTCCTTAATATTACTGTTTCTTGTAAAAGATTGATTTTGTTAGGAAAACGAAAGCTAAAACTTCTACTGCCAAGATTCCCTCTACCACCAGAGGATTTGAGATCCAGCCAACTTGAGATAGACTCGGCGCTAGATCAAATAAAGCATGCAGACCGTAAGCTGCTACTAGATAAATCCATTTTTTTTGGCGAACAGCTTGGAATACCCAGACAGTTAAGCCAAGCTGAAGAATCAAGGCAAGAATTCTTTCGACTCCCAAAAGATAAATCTGCCAAGCTGCTAGATTATGAATGGTTGCAAGTGTACTCTCAGGTAAGAGTTGCATGATAGCTGGGTTTTGCGATTCAACTGCTGAAAATAGGATAAAGAGATTGAGTAAACCAGCAATTCCGATATAAATCATTTCTAGCCCACCATGACCAAGACCATAGGCGAGGGCATCTGAATCTTCCATCTCTCTTTTTTTGTTCAACCATTTGAAAAAGACTAGACGGGCTGTTTCTTCGAATAAGGCAGCCATACAGATTCCATAAATCACATAGAGAAGGGGATTCTCTGTCATGAGAGTAATAGTTCCATCTCTCTGAGGTCGAAGAACCAGCAAATGAACGATTTTTTCTAAAACCTGAGATGAGGCAAAAAATGCAACTGCACCAAGTCCCAAAACTGCAAAATTAATCTTGTATTTCTTTCTTGCGTACCAAACTGCTGCAATTAGAAACGCAAATAAACCAATCATAGTAACTATAACATGTAATTTCATACATAACTCCTTTTATTCTGACTTATCGATATCTTTTTTCATCTCGTCAACATTAAACTTAGCAAATAGATATTGACGATCCTGAACAGGAAAACGTTGATCCAACTGGTCAACTGCACCCACTTCTACAATACCTTCCTTGATGACAAAGTCCATAACGTGGCCACCAAAGGTTAGGTCATCTGAGATAAAGTGTAGATGGTAACCAGCAACACTAACTCCATGGAAAATTTCAGGTGTCCAAAAACCGACGATGGTTCCCGAGACATTGTCGCGACTATATTCTGGCTGATGCGTTGCTACTTCTGCAAACTTAGTTTCAGAGGTTGACTTAGGAATCATGCGCACATGCATGTTCTTGAAATCACCATGAATCTTAATCGAACGGAAAAGATTCTCTCCATCATAATAGGACTCAATACGTTTTTCAAGTTCCTGATCGGTCATTTCAAAACGCTGACGGAATATAACTTCTGCCTGATGGGGGACAACTGCTGCATAGGGAATCAAAGCATCTGGTGAAACTTCCACAATTTCAGGTTTCTCACCTGATCCCTTAGCCTGATAAGCTTTCCCATCTAAGACAATCAATTCTCCATCGATAGAGTCCAGCGTCCCTAAACCTAAATCACCATGTTGCAGCAATTCACCAACGGTTAGACTTCCTCCATAAAGTCCGGCCATCAGCGCTCCTAAAGTATTGTATTGAAATAATTTTACTGGTTCTTGCACCTTAATAATCTCACTCTTTCCAGAATTTTTCACTTAATAAGTATATCACATTTCTGATTAGAATTGAATGCTAGACTGCCTTTTAATACTTAATGAAAATTAAAGAGCAAACTAGGAAACTAGCCGCAGGTTGCTCAAAGCACTACTTTGAGGTTGTAGATGGAACTGACGTAGTCAGCTCAAAACACTGTTTTGAGGTTGTGGATAGGACTGACGTAGTCAGTATCCTACACATACGGCAAGGAGACGTTGACGCGGTTTGAAGAGATTTTCGAAGAGTATAACATTGCCAAACGTTTAAAAAAAAGGTACAATGTAACAAAATCAAGAGAGGTCTGGTATGCAAAAAAAAAGTAAGTATGAACAGGTTGTTGCCTATCTAAAAGAAGGGATTGAATATGGAATTTTTCCTACAGGAAGTCGCCTGCCCTCCATTCGGAACATTAGCCAAGACTTCCACTGCAGCAAAGACACTGTCCAAAGAGCTCTCTTAGAACTTCGATATGAGAAATACATCTATTCTAAACCACAAAGTGGCTATTATGTCTTAGAGCAACAAAGTAGTCATGATGATCTAGAAATTTTAGTCAATGATGAGCACTTGGGTGCCTATGATGACTTTCGTCTTTGTGTAAACGAAAGCTTGATTGGTCGAGAAAACTATCTCTACAACTATTATGAACACCAAGAGGGCTTAGAAGAATTACGAAAGTCTGTTCAGAAACTACTTTTTGAGCAAGCTATCTACAGTAAACCAGACCAACTGGTTCTAACCTCTGGAACCCAGCAGGCTCTCTTTATCCTTTCTCAGATAGACTTTCCGAGTCGGACGCAGGAAATTCTGGTTGAGCAACCTACCTATCATCGAATGAACCAACTCCTGCTGGCTCAGGGGCTTCCTTATCAAACCATTGAACGACGGATTGATGGCATTGACCTAAACGAACTAGAACAACACTTTAAAACAGGTAAGATTAAGTTTTTCTATACCATTCCACGTTTTCACTATCCTCTAGGCCATTCCTATTCGGACCAAGAAAAACGAGCCATTCTAGATTTGGCTGCCAAGTATCAAATTTATATCGTCGAGGATGACTATCTGGGGGATCTCGATCCCAAAATGGGGCAGACCTTCCACTATCTAGACCAAAATGATCTGGTCATCTATATCAAATCCTTTTCTACCAGTCTTTTCCCTGCTCTTCGGATTACTGCCCTCATACTTCCAAATGCCATCAAAGAAGCCTTTGTGTCCTATAAAAACATTCTGGACTATGATAACAACCTCATTATGCAAAAGGCCTTATCCCTCTACATTGATAGTCAATTATTCGAAAAAAATAGACTAGCTAGACTAGTCCTCCAAGAAAAGAAGCAAGCTCAGATTAAAAAACTTTTAAAAAGCAATCCTATCAATCTCCCAACCTATCCACTCCACGATGGACTCTTACTTGATTTGAGACAGTATCCTAAAATTGCTAGTCTCAAACATAGTTCTCTAGGTCTTGACTTTTTCGAGACCTCCTACTTGTCTACTTGTCCCTATCACTTTGCCAAAGTGCCTCTTGAAAAGATAGAAACCACACTAGATTACTTAAAAACAGAGCTGGACTAAGTCCAACTCTGTTATTTTTTATTGCTCTACTTCAGTTAGTTTGGCAGCTTTTTCAAGATATGTTTGATAAGTTCCGTCATCTTTCAATTTTTGAATAATTTTATCAACTATTTCCTTCAAATCTGAATTGCCTTTCTTGATAGCAACCGCGTTTTCTTCGCCTTCTTTCATAGTCAAGCTTACTGTAGCAACAGCTAAGTCAGAATTCTTAGTTGCATAGCTTAGGGCTACTGGCTCGTCCATATGAACAGCATCAACCTTACCTGATTGAAGTTCATTAACAGCTTCACCCATATTTGTCAATGAAGTCAACTGCGCTTTAGGAAGTTGCTCTTTGACCATAGATTCAGGGACAGTTCCTTTTTGAGCTGCAATATTTGCACTTGCTAGAGAATCTAAATCTTTATATTTTTCAAGATCAGTTTTTCTGATTAGGAAGCTAATTTTGTTTTCATAGTAAGGAATTGAGAAATCAAAGACTTCTTTTCTTTCTTCAGTTGCACTGATTCCCGCAATGGCCAAATCTGCTTTTCCTGTTTGAAGACTGGTCAAGACATTATCAAAACTCATACTTGAAATTTCTAATTTTACTCCAAGTTCATCAGCGATAGCTTGTGCCATATCAATATCAGCACCGACAACTTGATTTTTCCCATTTATAAGTGCTTGAAACTCAAATGGCGCATAGTCAGGACTAGTTGCGACAACTAATTTTCCTTTTTGCTTGATGGCCTCCACTGCTGACTGTGAGCTTGAGTCAGATGACTGACAGGCTACTAAAAAGAAACTTGCCAAAAAACTAAAGATTACTAAAAACCACTTCTTATTCATAAATAAACAACCTCTCGCGCATTTTTGTATAATTATAACTTATTTGAAAATACTTGTCAAGATTTTCTTGCATTTTCATAAAATATATTTACAAAAAATAGAAATTCAATGGTTAGTTCATCTATCTATTGGGAACTTATTTTCAAAAAAATCATTTATCATATCTTGATGTTGCTGGTTTACAATTGTGATATTTTGTATACCCCTATGATCAAACAATCCTAATTCTAAAGTTTCATCACTGGTAAAAACATTTGTAGAGATAGAAGTTTCAGATGCAACTAAATACAAAATTGTAAGAACTTGAGCCTCATCACCATTTGGATAACTATCTGAATATTTTGTATAAACATTTAAGAGTTTTTTCACTGTTACTTTCACTCCAGTTTCTTCATAAAACTCTCGGACTAACGCTTCTACAGCCGATTCGCCTAATTCAATAGCACCACCTGGTAAACCCCAAGTTCCTTTGTCTGCTCGTTTTTGTAATAATATTTTTCCTGATTGACTTAAAATTCCACAAGTAAAATTTAAAATAATTTTATCTTTTCCAACTTTTTTTCTTATACTATGTATATAGTTCATTATTCACCCCTGACAAAGAAAACTATCGATACAATGAAAGCTTACTATATTAAAAAGTAAGCTTTCACAATAATTATTATCTTCTAAATATTTTACAATTCGACAATCTTACCTGTTTCAAAGTAAACAACCCATTCACAGATATTCTTTGCATAGTCTCCAATGCGTTCCAAGTAAGAAATAACTTGGAAGTAATCACGACCTGTGACGATAGCATCTGGATTCTTTCTGATTTCTTCAGTTGCCAAATCACGAATATTTTCAAAGTAATGGTTGATTTTTTCATCCATGGTTGCAACTTCATAAGCCTTATCAACTGATCCGTTTAGATAAAGTTCGAGGGTTGTTTCTACGAAATCTTTAACATCACGTCCCATCTTTTTGATTTCTTCTTCGACTGCTGGGATGCGTTGTTCACCCTTCATACGAATGGTTGCCTCAGCAATGGATACAGCATGGTCTCCCATACGTTCCAAGTCTGAAACAGCCTTTAGAACTGTTAGAACTGTACGTAAGTCTTGTGATACTGGTTGTTGAAGGGCAATGATTTCAAATGATTTCTTTTCAAGTTTCAATTCGTATTCATTGACTTCTGCGTCTTGCTCGATGACTTCTTTAGCCAAGTCACGGTCATGGGTGACAAAAGCACGTACAGTACGATTGATTTGGGAAAGAACTTCTTGTCCCATAGCGTAGAATTGGTTATGCAATTTCTCTAAATCTTCTTCAAATTGAGATCGTAACATCTTTTTCTCCTTATCCAAATTTACCTGAAATGTAATCTTCTGTTTCCTTATGTTGTGGATAGAGGAACATTTCCTTGGTATCGTTAAATTCAATCAAATCTCCATTAAGGAAAAAGCCTGTTTTATCAGAGATTCGAGATGCTTGCTGCATGGAACGAGTAACCAATAGCATGGTGTACTTGTCCTTAAGACTATATAGGGTTTCTTCGATTTTTCCAGCCGAGATAGGGTCTAAGGCTGAGGTCGGCTCATCCAAGAGGATAATCTTTGGACTAGTCGCCAAAACACGGGCGACGCAGACACGTTGTTGTTGTCCACCTGATAGACCAATTGCTGAATCATGCAAGCGATCCTTAACCTCATCCCAGATTGAAGCACGCTGTAAAGCTTTCTCCACAGCTTCATCTAAGACTTGCTTGTCTTTCTCTCCATTAATTCTTAGTCCATAAACAACATTTTCGTAGATAGACATTGGGAATGGATTGGGTTGTTGGAAAACCATTCCAATTTCCTTACGTAACTCAACGGTATCAGTACGAGGGCTATAGATATTGTGCCCATTATAAACCACTGATCCAGTTGTCGTCACTTCAGGATTAAGGTCACCCATTCGGTTAATAGCCTTGAGCAGGGTTGATTTCCCAGATCCAGATGGACCGATAAGGGCGGTAATTTCCTTGGGTTGGAAAGATAAGGAAACACTATTCAAAGCCTTCTTTTTGTTGTAATAAACAGACAGGTCTTTGACCTGTAAAATCGGTTCTGTCATACTGTTTCCTTTCTAACCAAAGTGTCCAGTTACATAGTCATTGGTAGACTGTAGCTTCGCATTTTGGAAAATGTTTGACGTTTTATCGTACTCAATCAAATCTCCCAAGTAGAAAAATCCAGTGTAGTCACTTGCACGCGCAGCCTGTTGCATACTGTGGGTCACAATAATGATGGTGAAGTCCTTCTTCAACTCCAACATGGTCTCCTCAAGCTGAGCTGTCGCAATCGGATCCAAGGCTGATGCCGGCTCATCCATCAAGAGAATGTCTGGTTTTACAGAAATAGCACGTGCGATACAGAGACGTTGCTGCTGACCACCTGAAAGCATCAAGGCAGACTTGTGAAGGTCATCTTTGACCTGGTCCCAGAGGGCTGCCTGGCGAAGTGAGGTTTCTACAATTTCATCAAGGACCTTCTTATCCTTAACACCTGCACGTTCGTGTGCAAAGGTGATGTTACGGTAGATTGATTTAGCAAATGGGTTTGGACGTTGAAACACCATTCCGATGTGTTTACGCATTTCATAAACATTGATTTCAGGACGGTTAACGTCAATACCTCGATAGAGAATCTGTCCTGTAACCTTAGCAATATCAATGGTATCATTCATACGGTTGAGACTGCGTAGGTAGGTTGATTTCCCAGAACCTGACGGTCCGATCAAGGCCGTAATTTTATTTTTTTCGAATTGCATATCCACGCCCTTGATGGATTCATTCTTACCGTAGTAAACATGTAAATCCTTCGTAGAGAGGGCCACTTTTTCTTCTGGAAAAGTAATGATATGCCTTTCATCCCAATTATATTTTGACATGGCTTCTCCTTTAGGCTGCGGTTAATTTCTTATGTAGATAGCTTCCGAGTTTACGTGCTCCAAAGTTAAAGATTAAGATAAAGATTAGGAGCACCGTAGCAGAACCTGCTGAAACAAGTGTTCCATCAGGAATAGTTCCTTCACTATTGACTTTCCAGATATGGACAGCCAAGGTTTCTGCTTGACGGAAGATTGAGATTGGACTACTTACGCTGAGAACATTCCAGTTAGACCAGTCAAGAGCTGGTGCAGATTGACCTGCTGTGTAGATAAGGGCTGCAGCTTCACCAAAGATACGACCTGATGCAAGCACGATACCCGTTACAATACCAGGAAGGGCTTCAGGAATCACGACATGCAGGACTGTTTCCCAACGAGAAAGTCCCAGCGCCAAACCAGCTTCACGTTGCGTATGGTGAACGTGCTTCAAACTATCCTCAACATTACGAGTCATCTGAGGTAGGTTAAAGACGGTCAAAGCCAAGGCACCTGAAATAATGGAAAATCCATACTCGAACTGGACTACAAAGATAAGGTAACCAAAGAGACCGACTACGACTGATGGTAGCGAAGACAAAATTTCAATACAAGTACTAACGAAGTTGGTAATACGACCTTTTTTAGCATACTCTGCTAGGAAAATTCCAGCTCCCATTGATAGAGGTACTGAGATAAATAAGGTAATCACCAAAAGGAAAAAGGAATTATAGAGCTGAATCCCAATACCACCACCTGCTTGATATGAGGATGATTTTCCTGTCAAGAAAGACCAAGAAACATGAGGTAAGCCACGAACCAAGATATAAAGAATCAAGGAAGCTAGAATGGTTACAATGATTCCTGCGATAGTGTAGAGGACAGCTGTTGCAAGTTTATCTAATTTCTTAGCGTGCATAGTTTTTCTTTCCTCTCTCTTTTGTAATCAGTTTAATGACACTGTTAAAGGCCAGACTCATCAAAAGCAATACTAAGGCCAGTGACCAAAGAACATTATTATCAACAGTTCCCATAACGGTATTACCGATTCCCATGGTCAAAACAGATGTCAGAGTCGCTGCTGGTGTCGTCAATGAAGTTGGAACAACTGCTGAGTTACCGACCACCATCTGAATAGCTAAGGCTTCACCAAAGGCACGCGCCATTCCGAAGACTACTGCCGTAAAAATACCTGAACGAGCAGCCTTCAAGGTTACACGCCAGATGGTTTGCCAACGAGTCGCTCCCATAGCTAAACTTGCTTCACGGTAGTGACGAGGAACCGCACGTAGGCTATCTGTTGTCATGAAGGTTACAGTCGGCAAAATCATAACAAAGAGAACGAAAATTCCTGATAAAATACCGAAACCTGTTCCACCAAAGACAGTACGTACAAATGGTACCACGACCTGCAAACCGATAAATCCGTAAACTACTGAAGGAATCCCAACTAAGAGTTCAATAGCCGGTTGCAAAATCTTAGCTCCTTTTGGAGACACCTCTGTCATAAAGACTGCAGCACCAATGGCAAATGGTGTTGCAATCAGAGCTGATAAGATGGTAACGATAAAGGAACCTAAAATCATTGGAAGGGCACCGAATTGTTTCCCAGAAGGATTCCAAGTCTGTCCAAATAGGAAATCAAAAATGTTGACTCCATTGACAAAGAAGGTCGATAAGCCTTTCTGGGCCACGAAAATCAAAATCATAGCAACGATGATGACAATCAAAGAAAGGCAAGCAAAGGTTAACCCTTTTCCTAATTTCTCAAGACGAGAGTTTTTTGAAGGAGAGAGCAATTTTTTTGATAATTCTTCATGATTCATTATTGGCTCCCTTCTAGCGCTGTTACAGTACCTGCAGCATCTTTTTCAACCTTCATTTCCTTAACAGAAATATAACCCATCCCTTTAACGATTCCATTCTGCGCTTCGTCCGAAAGAACAAAGTTTAAGAATTCGGCAACTAATTCATTTGGCTCACCAAGTGTATACATATGTTCATAAGACCACAACGGCCAATTGTTGGTTGTAACGTTTTCTGAGATTGGCTCATAACCATTGAGTTTGATAGTTGCTACTGAGTCATCGACATAGGCGAATGCAAGGTAGGAAATAGCTCCAGGGGTTTGAGAAACGATGGACTTGACCATCCCGTTAGAATCCTGTTCCTGACTTTGAACCGCTGACTGACCATTCATAATCACACTGTCAAAAGTCGCACGAGAACCTGAGCTCGCAGCACGGTTGATAATAGAAATAGCTAAATCCTTACCACCAACTTCTTTCCAGTTGGTAATTTCACCTGTAAAGATTTGTCGGAGCTGGTCTGTCGTTAGATTATCGACGTCTACTTCTTTATTGATAATGACAGATAGGCCTGCAACAGCAACCTTATGATCCACCAAGGCAGAAGCATCAATCCCGTCTTTCTCCTCAGCAAATACATCAGAGTTCCCAACATCTACTGCTCCTGATTGAACCTGAGACAGTCCTGTACCAGATCCACCACCTTGAACATTGACTGTTTTACCAATGTGAGCTGACGCAAACTCATCTGCTGCCGCCTCGACTAAAGGTTGAAGGGCAGTTGAACCGACAGCCGTCATAGACTCCCCACGATCAATCCAACTTGCACACCCTGCTAGCGAACCAGCAAGTAAAAGAGTTGCAAGAGAGATGGTGAGTTTTTTAAATTTTTTCACTATTTGTCTCCTTGAAAATAATGATGAATAACCCGGATTTTCGCCCTTATTTTCTAATGTTTTTCACGAAAAATCCATACTTCCACTATAACATAGAATACTGATTTTGACTAGTTTTTTACTTTAAAGCGTAAGCCCTTAGGGAAATAATTTTTCAAGATATTTCCAGTCACTTTGGCAAATCCTAAACCATTCCCCCCGACCAAAACTTGGTACCAACCATTCGTATAGTTCTGGTCTAACTGGACTGTTTCTCCAGCAACATATTTTACAAAATCCTCTTGAGTAATTCCAAGACTTTGTTTGACTTGACTGGGCTTCATTGATAAACCAAGAGCAAAGCTTGGTTCAAAACGCTTTTTCTTAAAGGTTCCAAGATGGAGTCCGTTTCGAGCAATCTTAAGCTTACCCAAATCTGGTAAAACTTTTGGTAAGAGATACAATTGCTCCCCAAAAGTCTGTAAAATACCTGGCAAATTAATCTTTAGGTGTTTTTTTTCAAAATCTTGCCATAAACTCAACTGTTCGCGACTGAGATTAGTCTTAGTAGACTTGCACTTCCCTGACTTGTTTTGTCCCTTAAACTGAAGATGGGCCACGAACTGACCTTCTCCTTTAAAACGATGTGGGTACATACGAGCTGTTTCAGGTAAGTCAATCCCAGGAACCATCCCATTGATATGTTTAACTGGAATCAATTCAAAATCATAGCTATCCTGTAACCAGCTGATGATTTCTTCATTTTCTTCTGGAGCCCATGTACAGGTAGAATAAACCAAACGACCACCTTCAGCCAACATAGTAACCGCATCTTCTAAAATCTCACGTTGTAAACTAGCGCACTGGCTAGGATAATCGACACTCCAGTAATCCATGGCATCAGGTTGTTTTCGGAACATCCCCTCACCTGAACATGGTGCATCTAGAACAATTAGGTCAAAATATCCCTTAAATACTTTAGCCAAACGATCGGCAGATTCATTGGTTACAACTACATTTGTCGCACCAAAACGTTCCATATTCTCAACCAGTATTTTTGCTCGCTTACTTGAAATTTCATTGGAAACGAGGAGCCCCTCACCTGCTAGATAGGCTGCCAATTGTGTCGATTTACCACCAGGTGCTGCTGCCAAATCCAAGACCTTCATGCCAGGACTTGGCTGAGCTACTTGCGCCACCATTTGTGCAGCCGGTTCTTGGGAATAGACCAGACCAGTTACATGCTCTGGAGACTTTCCAGAAACCTTACCATAGTAGCCCCAAGGTGTATTTGGAATAGCGTCTGAAAAAGAAACTTGACTTTCTTTTAAGGGATTGACACGAAAAGCAGAAACGGCTTCATCATCAAAAGAGGCAAGAAAAGCTCTTGCCTCACCTCCCAATATTGTTTCGTATTTTTTTACAAATCCTTCTGGAAATTGCATGTAAGATTATTTCCTTTCGTAGATATAGGATTGAATTTCATCTTGCATCTCGACTGGTACCATCATAACAGCCTGCCGTGTTTGGAAATCAACTTCCTCACCAGCAATCGTAAGAACCTTATAACCTAAACTTTCACCTAGGATACTCGCTGCTGCATAATCCCAGGGTTGAAGATAAGTGATATACGTTAGTAGTCGACCTGATAGTACCTTTGCAAAACTAATCGCAGCACTGCCATAAACTCGTGTGCCTAGTGCAACATTTCCCAAGTCTGCTAAGCCCCATTCGTTGGTTTCTAACATACCAGAATTACCAGCCACCAAAAATTCTCTCAAAGGTTTCTTTTTAAATGCTGGTAAAGGTTCATCATTGCGACAAGGCGGAAAGTCTCCTCCACCATGGTAGCAGTCACCTTTCATAACATCATAGATAATCCCAAATTTCCCAACACCATTCTCAAAATAGGCTAGCATAACGGCAAAATCTTCACCTTGTGCAACGAAGTTGTTGGTCCCATCAATAGGATCAATAATCCATACACAACCTTGTCCAACTGCTGCACGCAGGCAACCTTCTTCTGCACAAAATAAATCATCGGGATAACGAGAACGAATTTTCTCAATAAGTAAGGCTTGAACTTCTTTATCTAACTTAGTGACCAAATCTGTAGGCGAAGATTTTCTCTCAACATGGAGATCTTCTTTCATATGCTCGAGAATATACTCTCCTGCTTCCCTAACAATTTCTTTGGCAAATGTAAATTTATTTTCCAAGTGAAATCTTCCCTTCTCCT
>CAURIB010000031.1:0-13116 GCA_963524795.1 uncultured Streptococcus sp. | reverse complement strand
GCAAGCTGCCAAACGGTCAAACTCTATCATCAAACACTTGCACTAGTCTATACAGAAACCGAAGAGGAGGAAACAAATGAATACTAGTTTTAAACTTAGCAAGCGCCTTAGTTTTGGAGAAGAAATTGCCAACAGTGTCACCCATGCTGTAGGGGCACTTATCATGCTGATTTTGCTCCCTATCTCATCGACTTATAGTTATGAAGCTCATGGATTTTTATCGTCTGTCGGTGTGTCCATCTTCGTCATCAGCCTCTTTCTTATGTTCTTATCTTCTACTATCTACCATTCTATGGCTTATGGCTCAACCCATAAATATGTATTACGTATCATTGACCATTCTATGATTTATGTTGCGATTGCTGGCTCCTATACTCCTGTCGTTTTGACCTTGATGAATAACTGGTTTGGTTATCTCATTATCGCCATTCAGTGGGGAACAACTATTTTTGGTATTCTTTATAAAATATTTGCCAAAAAAGTCAATGAAAAATTTAGTCTGATACTCTACCTCATCATGGGTTGGCTAGTTGTGACTATCCTACCAGCAATCATCAGTCAAACAAATCCAATCTTTTGGACTCTTATGGTATCAGGTGGGCTTTGCTATACAGTTGGTGCTGGTTTTTACTCCAAGAAAAAACCATATTTTCACATGATTTGGCATTTGTTTATCTTAGCAGCTTCAGCACTACAGTACATTGCCATTGTTTATTACATGTAAAAAAGAAGTTGGGTAAATTCCCAACCTCTTTTTTTTTATTTACACATATTCATAAAGTACTGATGCAAACGAAGATCATTTGTCAATTCAGGATGAAAGGACGTTACTAGCATATTCTTTTCTTGAGCAGCAACGATTTGATTGTTCACTACTGCCAGAACATCAACACCCTTACCAACTTCACTAATAATAGGTCCACGGATAAAGGTCATGGGAATCTTGCCAACACCCTTGCAGTCAGCTTCTGTATAAAAGCTTCCTAGCTGACGTCCATAGGCATTACGCTCCACTACTATATCCATGGTCGCTAGATGGCTTTCCTCTTGAGAAGTGATTTGTTTTGCTAGCAAAATTAAACCCGCACAAGTTCCAAAGACTGGTAAACCATTGAGAATAGCCTCTCTTAGAGGAAGTAGCATCTGCTGATCTCGCAACAGTTTCCCCATAGCCGTTGACTCACCGCCTGGCAAAATCAAACCTGATAACTCACTTCGATGTTGCTGAAAATCTTCTAGGTTTCGCAGTTCAATACTTTCAACTCCTAGTTGAGCAAGCATTTTCTCGTGTTCTACAAAGGCACCTTGCAAGGCCAAGATTCCGATTTTCATCTATTTTCCTCGCTCCGCCATGAGAATTTGGATTTCATTCTCATTGATACCAACCATGGCTTCTCCTAAATCTTCAGAGATTTGAGCCAGAATTTGAGGATTCTGATAATTGGTAACAGCTTTGACAATTGCTGCCGCACGTTTAACAGGATCACCTGATTTGAAAATCCCTGAGCCAACAAACACACCTTCTGCACCTAGCTGCATCATAAGAGCAGCGTCCGCTGGTGTTGCAACCCCTCCAGCCGCAAAGTTAACAACTGGTAATTTCCCATGTTCGTGGACATATTGAACTAATTCTACAGGTACTTGGAGTTCTTTGGCAGCAACATATAACTCGTCCTCACGGAGGTTTTGAATGCGGCGAATTTCTTGATTCATCATACGCATATGACGAACCGCCTGAACGATATCTCCTGTTCCTGGTTCTCCTTTTGTACGGATCATAGAAGCTCCTTCAGCGATACGGCGCAAGGCTTCTCCTAGGTCTTTAGCACCACAAACAAAAGGAACTTGAAATTCTTTCTTGTCCACATGGAAACGATCGTCAGCTGGAGATAGAACTTCGCTCTCATCAATATAGTCAATCTCGATAGCTTCTAAAATCTGTGCTTCAACAAAATGCCCAATTCGAACCTTAGCCATAACTGGAATGCTGACTGCTTCTTGGATTTCCTTAATCATCTTTGGATCACTCATGCGAGAGACACCACCCGCTGCACGAATATCAGCTGGGATTCGTTCCAAAGCCATAACTGCTGCCGCACCTGCAGCCTCAGCAATTCTTGCTTGTTCAGGGTTTTGAACGTCCATGATGACGCCACCTTTAAGCATCTGTGCCAAATTCTTATTTAATTCATAACGATTTTCAGTCATTTTCTCTTCCTCAATAGTTGTATTGGTAGCTACAATTTTATTTTAAGGTAGAAAGGACTCAAGTACAAGATAAAAAAAATCGATTTGTCCGGGTACAATTATTGCTAACAAAAAAAGCACCCACATTGGGTACTTTTATTTCTTAGATTTTTTAATACTTTTCACAAGATAAAAGAGATATCCTGAAACCATGTAGGCAACAAAGATAGTTGCTGCCCATTTAAAGACAAAGCCCCAACCATGTTTGGTAGCATTCAAAAAGAAATAAGGGAAGGGACTATCCTTAGCATTAGGGACATCCATCTTTAGAACAAAACCGTTTAAGAGGGCAAAAATCATATAAAGCAAAGGAAGGCTAGTCCAAAGCATGGGATCAACTAACTTATATTGACGACTCTTATCAAAAATAACTGTATCTGCTAAAAACCAGAGAGGGACAATATAATGGCAAAGGAAATTTTCCAAACGGTAAAAATCTGTCGTCAAGGGAGCTAGCATGAAATGATAGATGACACAAGTAATCATAATACTCATAGTGACTCCACCTTTGAGACGTAGAATCCCAGCACTCTGCCAACTATCACCGCCACTACGCATCTTTAACAAAAGATAAGCTGTAAAGATGACAACCAAAAGATTGGAAAGGACTGTATAGTAAAGTAACATCCCTAAACCACCGCGTTTGGTAATTTCCAGATAGACCCCTGTAAATGCTGCGAAAAACAAGAGAGTCCGACTGAAAAAAATAAATTTATTCCAAGTAGTCATGATTAAATCTTTTTAACAAATTCTGATTTTAGTTTCATAGCACCAAAGCCATCAATCTTACAGTCGATGTTGTGGTCACCCTCGACGATACGGATATTTTTAACGCGTGTTCCTTGCTTAAGATCTTTCGGTGCACCTTTCACTTTCAAGTCTTTGATCAAGGTTACTGTGTCTCCATCAGCCAATTTATTTCCATTAGCATCGATAGCAACAAGGCCTTCTTCAACCTCTGCTTGCTCAGCAGGATTCCATTCATAAGCACACTCTGGGCAGACTAGCAATGCTCCGTCTTCATAGACGTATTCTGAATTACATTTTGGGCAATTTGGTAGATTGTTCATTTTATCTCCTTATAGTTTCATGATGGTTTGATTGTCAAATTTTCTTTAACAGAAACTATTATACCCTAAAATAGAAGATTTGACAAATCGTAAAAAAATTGACCACCATCGTGGTCAATCGATTATGAGCTTCAATTAAAAATGTTTAACTGCTTCTGACTTGATTTTTTCGACAACTTCTAAAATAGTTAGTCCTGTAGTATCTAAGTAGATAGCATCCTCTGCTTGTTTAAGAGGCGAAGTTTTTCGATGACTATCCTTGTAGTCACGCGCAGCAATTTCTTCTTTCAAAGTTTCTAGATCTGTTTCGATCCCCTTTGAAAGATTTTCCTTGTAACGACGTTCTGCTCGCTCATCAACTGAAGCAACAAGAAAAATCTTCAATTCAGCCTTAGGCAACACCACTGTACCAATATCTCTCCCATCCATGACAATACCGCCTTGTTGGGCAATTTCTTGTTGAAGAGCAACCAATTTTTCACGAATGGCTGGAATGGCAGCAAAAGCTGATACCGCATTGGTCACAGTATTTTCTCTGATTGGATGGCTAACATCTACATCACCGACATAGACAAGCTGTTCTCCATCCTCAGAACGCCCAAAACTAATCGGATATTGATCCAATAGATCAAGGAGTTGACTAGATTCTTCTGGATTAATTTGATGCTGTAAGGCAATATAAGTTGCCGCACGATACATGGCACCTGTATCCAAGTAGGTGTATCCAAAATCCTTAGCTATAATCTTAGCTACTGTACTCTTACCACTTGAAGCTGGACCATCAATAGCAATCTGAATTGTTTTCATTCTAACTCCTATCTTATCTTAAGAACATCACCAGGATTTGCAAACCAAGAACCTGAGGACATATGACCAGGATTCAAGGCTTCAAGCTGGGCAATAGAAATTCCTGCTCTAGCTGCGATAGCTGCTTCACCTTCACCAGCAAGAACAGTAATAGTTCCCTCGGCATTAGCATGTTCCTCTGAACTACTTGAAGATGTTGTTTCCGCTTCAGAACTTGACGCTTCTTCTGAACTACTTGAAGATGTTGACGATACTTCTTCTACCTTAGGTGCAGAAGAATCATGGAAATCTTTCAAGGCTGCCGTACGATCACTACCACCTGAAGACAGATAGATTAAAACAGCAATCATACCGACCACGATTACAAAGAAAATACAAGCTAAAATGGTTAGAATACGGTTGGCCACCACTCCTGTTCCCTTATTTCCTCTGTTTCTACGCTCCGAACGGCTTTCCTCATTGTTATAGATATCTTCTTGCCACGGTTCCTTTTCCATACCTTACTCCTTGTTTTTTTTCTATTTTCTTATTACAATATAAATATGAAAATCACACTTATACCTGAACGATGCATTGCCTGTGGGCTATGCCAAACTTATTCTGAATTATTTGATTACCATGATAATGGTATTGTACGTTTTTACGATGATCCTGATCAACTAGAAAAAGAAATTTCTCCTAGTCAAGACGTCTTAGAGGCTGTTAAAAATTGCCCAACTCGCGCGCTCATCAAAGACCAATTTTAATCGTTAATGGAGATTCTATTTCTAGATCCCGCTTCTTCTAGTTTAGCATATTTTTCCAGAAAATTATAGTCTTTTGAAGGACTAATTTTTATCAAAGCCTATCTCGGCTCACTCTGTTCTTTTATCAGATAGAGGGGCCTTTTTTTTGTTTCTAGATAAATTTTACTGACATATTTTCCCAGAATACCAATGGTCAATAATTGGACACCACCAAGAAATAGAATGACAGCCATCAGAGATGTCCAGCCAGAGGTTGGATTCCCAAGCATAAGAGTACGAATAACTACAAAAAGGGTCATCACCAAAGCCATAAAACAAGACGTAAGACCAGCAACAAAGGCTAATATCAAAGGAAAATCTGAAAAATTTACAATCCCTTCGATAGAGTAGAAAAAGAGTTGCCTAAAGCTCCAACTAGTCTTACCTGCCTGCCTTTCAACATTTGGGTATTCTAGATAGTGAGTATGAAAACCAACCCAGGCAAAGAGGCCTTTGGAAAAGCGATTGTATTCTGTCAATTCTAACACTGCATCTACTACTGATTTTCTCATCATCCTAAAATCACGAACCCCTAGGGGAAGAGCTACTGGGCTAATTTTTTGCATGAAACGATAAAAAAGATTGGCACAGAAACTACGTAGAAATGGCTCTCCCTCTCGACTAGTTCTACGTGTTCCCACACAGTCCAAATCTGAATTCTGATCTAGTAGTTTTTTCATCTCAAGCAGGAGGTTTGGCGGATCCTGAAGGTCTGCATCCATAACCACAACCAAATCTCCACTTGCTTGCTGTAATCCTGCATATAAGGCTGCTTCCTTCCCAAAGTTTCGCGAGAAAGAGATATAATGTACTGCAGAATTTTGCTCCCGATATGCCTTTAAAACTTCCAAAGTCCTATCAGTTGACCCATCATCTACAAAAATATATTCGATTTCTGTTCCCAAATCTGGAATCAGTGCTTCAAGAGTTTGATAAAAAAGAGGAAGTACTTCCTCTTCGTTTAAACATGGGACTATGATTGAAATCATCATTTTAGTCTTCAAATCCATTTGGATGCTTGCTTTGCCAACGCCATGCATCTTCACACATTTCTGTAATACCAAGTCCTGCTTCCCATCCGAGCTCTTCCTTAGCTTTTGCTGGGTCTGAGTAGCAAGCTGCGATATCACCTGGGCGACGTTCAACGATACGGTAAGGGATTGGGCGCCCAACCGCTTTCTCCATATTTTGGATAATTTCAAGAACAGAGTAACCTTTTCCAGTACCAAGGTTATACACATTGAGTCCAGAGCCTTTTTGAAGCTTCTTAAGGGCGGCAACGTGTCCTTTTGCTAGGTCAACGACGTGGATATAGTCACGAACACCTGTTCCATCTTCTGTATCGTAGTCATCTCCGAAGACTTGAACTTGTTCTAACTTACCAACTGCGACTTGTGTTACATACGGTAGAAGGTTATTTGGAATGCCGTTTGGATTTTCTCCTAGGTCACCACTCTCATGCGCCCCAATTGGGTTGAAGTAACGAAGCAAAACAACGTTCCACTCTGAATCTGCTTTATAGATATCTGTCAAAATTTCTTCCAGCATTAGTTTGGTACGACCGTAAGGATTTGTAGCTGAAAGTGGGAAGTTTTCTAGGATTGGAACAGTATGAGGATCTCCATAAACTGTTGCTGAAGAGCTGAAGATAATGTTCTTACAGTTATTTTCTTCCATTGCCTTCAAAAGGCTAACTGTTCCAGCAATGTTGTTGTCATAGTAGGCAAGTGGGATACGAGTTGACTCACCAACTGCCTTCAAACCTGCAAAATGAATCACGCCTGTTGGCTCTTCGTGTTTGAAAATATCGCGAAGTGTATCCGTATCTCGGATATCAGCTTCATAAAAAGGAATCTCAACTCCTGTAATTCTTTCTACTACTTCTAAACTTTTACGGCTACTGTTGACTAAATTATCTACGACAACAACTTGGTGACCTGCTTGGATTAACTCAATGACAGTGTGAGTTCCGATAAAACCTGCACCACCTGTTACCAAAATCTTTTCTTGCATCTTTTTTCCTCAATTCTTAGATTATTTTTTTCATTTTACCATTTTTGATGGGGAATGTCATTTGCTACCCCGAAAGATTACGTAAAATAAAGTAAAACATTTACTTAATTTCTTTTCGTTGGACATACTTTGCAATCGGATAAGCTGCTGGATCCAATACTCCACTTCTCCCCTCAAGCATTTGGGCTAGGTGATAGCCTATAATGGGTCCAGTTGTTAATCCTGACGATCCTAATCCACTCGCAGCAAAGACTCCTGATAGGTTTGGCACTTGTCCGAAAAACGGCGAAAAATCACTCGTATAAGCACGAATCCCCACACGTTCATCACTTATCATTGCATCTTTTAAGCTAGGATAAAACAAGCTTGCTGCTTCAGCCATTTGTTGAAGCAAATTCTCATCAACTGCTAGGTCAAATCCCATGTCATTTTCATGGGTAGCTCCTAGAGATAATTTACCGCCGGGAAACGGTATCAAATCCCACTCACCTTCCGGCATAACTACAGGGTAATCTCCCATGTCTTGTGGCACTTGGTAATCTCGGAGTTGCCCCTTTTGAGGACGAACGTCTACCTCATATCCTAAGGGCTCTAAGATGTGGCCAAGCCAAGCTCCTGTGGATAAGATGACTTGGTCAAACATTTGATTGTCTATCTGATAGCCCGATGATAGAGGGGTTAGACTGACCTCTTTATTTATGACCTTCACTTGACTGGCTCCCAGTAAGCAAGTCACTAGGAGTTGTCCATCTACTCGAGCTCCACCAGAAGCATAGAGTAAACGTTCAAATCCCTCTAGACCGGGAAATAGGTTACTAGCAGTCGCTTGGTCCAAAATGGCTAATTCCCCAATCACGGGAGATTCATCTCTACGTTGCAAGGCTAGTTGATAGAGTTCCTCTAGCTTAGAGTCATCATTTTTAAGAAGAAAGACACCAGAACCTTGGTAAAAATCAACTTTTTGACCCGATTTTTCTAGGTCAGCTAATAAATCTACATAGAAATCCGCTCCTAGGCGCGCCATCTTATACCAAGCCTTATTGCGTCGTTTAGAAAACCAGGGACTAATAATTCCTGCTGCCGCCTTGGTAGCTTGCCCATGTCCAAAATCAAAAACAGTTACTTCGATATCAGCTTCCTTAGAAAGATAGTAGGCAGCTGTGGCCCCTACAATTCCTGCACCTACAATGGCAACTTTTTTCATTGTCTTTACCTTCTAACTAGATATGATGGAATGGATTGGTGGACGCTTGACTTGCGATAACCTCTAGAGACCAAGCATTTTCTTCCTTCCATTCGTTCAGGAACGCTGCAATTTTTTCAACAAAGAGCACTTCAATATAGTGGCCTGGATCCAGAGCCAACAAGCCGTCTGACAAAATATCCTGGGCAGTGTGGTAGTAAATATCACCAGTGATATAGACATCCGCTCCTTTAGCTAAAGCATCCTTATAGAAAGACTGCCCGCTACCACCACAGATGGCTACTCTTGAAATAGACTTCTGCAAATCACTCTCTTGATAATACACCATACGAAGACTATCTAGACCAAATACTTCCTTAACATGACTAGCAAATTCTTCAAACGTTTGAGGCTTAATAGTTCCAATACGCCCGATGCCACGTTCAGGACCTGTCTCCTGTAGATAAGTTGTATCCTTAATATCCAATAGTTGGCAGAACCAGTCATTAAGGCCGTTTTCAACAATATCAATATTTGTATGGCTGACGTAAACTGCAATGTCGTGCTTGATGAGGTCGATATAAATCTGATTTTGAGGGCGACTAGCAATCAAGTCCTTTATCGGACGGAAGATAGGCGCGTGCTTAACGATAATCAAATCTACACCCTTTTCAATAGCTTCTTCCACTGTATCTTCACGTATATCAAGGGCAACCATGACTTTTTGGATGTCCTTGTCTAAAGTTCCAATCTGCAGTCCACGATTATCGCCTTCCATAGAAAATTCTTGGGGGCAATAGGTTTCATAACGCTTAATCACTTCACTTGCTTTCATGGAGCACCTCCTTGATGGCTTGAATTTTATCTACTAAAACTTGACGTTCTTCATGATTTTTTTCTGGGATTTGACTAAGGGCAAATTCGAGCTTACTTGCTTCTCTTTGCCACTTTTGGACAAATACGGGGCTAAGTTCTTTAGATAGAAAAGGACCAAAGCGGGTGTCACTTGCTGACAATGTCATTTCTCCAGCTTCCACTACTAGAATCTCGTAAAATTTTCCAGCTTCCTCTAAAATACTTTCAGCTACAATCTGAAATCCATGCTCTTGTAACCAAGTACGCAACTCATCTTCACGATTATTGGGTTGAAGAATCAATCGCTCAACATTGGCTAGTTTATCCAAGCCCTCTTCTAATATCGTAGCAATCAAACGACCACCCATTCCTGCAATAGTGATAACAGAGACCTGGTCACTTTCTTCGAAAGCTGCTAAACCATTGGCTAAACGAACCTGAATTTTCTCAGTCAAGCCATGACTTTCAACATTTCTAACTGCAGATTGATAGGGTCCCTCTACAACTTCACCCGCGATGGCAGCTTCAATATGACCTTTTTCAACTAATTCAATAGGTAAATAAGCATGGTCGCTCCCAACGTCCAGCAAAACAGCTCCTTGGGGAACAAAAGAAGCTACTGTTTCTAATCTCTTTGAAATCATCTTCTCTCACTTTCAAAAACTCTATTTCCCTTTATTATACCATATTTTATCTGGCTATCCTGCACCTAAAAAAGACCGCAATCATAGATTGCAGTCTTTCTTTATCTTTTAACTTGATAACGACTGGTTAGAATGAAAATCACTGTAAAGATCAGCATCATGGCCCCATAGACAGTCAACGTTTGTCCAGTCAAGGTTGAAATTTCAAGCAATTTTTGGATTCTTGGGAATAGAGCTGTTCCAAGAAAACCTCCAACTGACCAAATAATCAATAGCACACGCCACAAGCTAAATGGCAAGCAAGCTCTAACTACAGACATAAAACCAATCGATGCCAATAGATAATACAGAAGTGTCGAAATTTCAATGTCGGTCCAGCCTTGACTGGTTCCAAAAATTTTAACAAAGAGAACACTAAAGACTACCATCAAGGCACTTGGTAAAGCTCGAAGCATGGATTTTCTGAGGAAGTTTTGTTCCACAGGTTTGATATTTCGTTCAAAAGTTAATACAAACGGTGGGAATCCTTCCACGAACTGGTCAATCATAGTTATCTGAATCGGAATGAATGGGAAAATCAAAATCCATTCAGTACGTCCCAACAAAGCACTGGCAATACAGATAACTGCTAGCAAGAAGGAATAGATTGTCTTAATCAAGAAAATCGGAGCAATGTGGGCAATATTATTGACCACACGACGACCTTCGAAGAGAATCTCAGGAACATCATTGAAATCTGAATTCAAGAGAACCAGATTTGCAATCTGACGAGTTGCTGGGTCTCCTTCAGCCATAACAATGGAACAGTCTGCCTCACGGAGAGCTAGAATATCATTGACACCATCTCCTGTCATTGCTGTAGTATGTCCTACTTTTTTCAGAGTTTGGATGATGAGTTTCTTTTGATGAGGCGAGACACGTCCGAAAATAGCTATTTCCTCAGCCATGGCTATCAATTCTTCATCATTAATTTTCGAACAATCTACGTAGCTCTGATAGTCTGCAAAACCTGCTTTTTGAGCAATACTTGAAACAGTGACTGGATTATCACCAGAGATAATTTTCAATCCCACTTCCTGAGAACGAAGATAGTCTAGCGTCTCAGCAGCACCTTCTCGAATCGGATCTAGAATCTCAAGCAAAGCCAAAGCCTGAATATCAGATGGCTTTTGTGGCTTGTGATGGTCAAGTTTTTCTTGACTGAGCGCTAACACCAAGATACGAGATCCTCGTTCAAGAGCTTCTCTAGCTTCAGGAACTTCAGCATCCAACAACATCTCCGGTGCGCCTAGTAAAACAGTTCCTAGACCTTCCAACTCCATTGCTCCCCATTTTCGATCACTTGAAAATGGAAGGCTAGAAATCATCGGATAAGCTACCTCTCCCGCAAAACGCTTTCGAATAGCTTGAGCTGTTGGATTTTTATCCTCACTGTGTGCCATATAACTAGTTAGTATTTTGGCAATGGCATCTTTGTCGTAAGCTTGCGTAAGAGGAAGGACCGTCTCAACCTGCATCTTCCCTTGGGTGATGGTACCTGTCTTATCCAAGCAGAGCATATCCACACGCGCCAAGGTCTCTACAGAATACATCTCCTGCACCAAAACCTTTTTCAACCCAAGCTTGATAACAGCAGTTAAGAGAGAGGTGATGGTCAAAAGGGCGATTCCTTTAGGCAACATTCCTAAAAGAGCTGTAGATGAATTGACTACAGAAGACTTGAGTGGCAGACCTTTTAAGACCAAGGCTTCAAGCAAGAGAGCAATACCAAAAGGAATGATAATTTTCCCAGTAAAGCCGGCTAACTGGTCTAGCGATTTCATGATACGAGAGTTAATTGGCTTCACTGTCTTAGCTTCAAGCATGAGTTTAGCAGCATAGTTATCCGCCCCAACATGATGTACCTGAGCGAGGACAGAACCACTTGCAAGAAAGCTACCCGACAACATTAAGTCTTCTACTTCTTTTTGGACCAAGTCGCTCTCACCCGTTAACATAGCTTCATTGACTTCTGCAAAACCTTCTAATACAATGGCATCACTTGGAATCTGATCCCCTGCTGACAAGCGAATAACATCATCTAAAACAAGTTCTTCGGGGTCCAAAGCTATCTCTTGTCCATCACGAATTGTCGTAATTTTTTCTTTATTCAAGAGATTGAGTTTATCAACCATATGTTTGGCACGTAGCTCGGTTACAATCCCAGAAAACGCATTAAAGCAGATAACCGCAAAGAAAACTAGATTGCTCCAAGCTTGAACAAAGGCGAGCGCTAGGGCAATGGCAAAGTTTAAAGCATTGAAGAGAGTTAAGACATTTCTCTTCACAATCTGCCATGTACTAGTACTAGCTGATGCTTTGAAATCATTGACCTGCCCCTGTTTCTGACGTTCATTAACTTCTGATTGGCTTAAGCCTATCATTTTATTTTTATCCATAAACTCTATCATATCATTTTTTTTTGAATATTTCTAATTTCATATAAAAAGCTGTTCAGCCTATACAAAAAAACATTTGCCTGTACTAGTATGATAAGGTATAATAAAAGAAAGAAAACTGAAGGAGACACCATGTTTTATACTTATCTACGTGGGCTTGTTGTCTTGATCCTATGGTCTATCAACGGTAATGCTCACTATCATAATACTGATAAAATTCCGAGTCAAGATGAAAACTATATCCTCGTTGCCCCCCATCGTACCTGGTGGGATCCAGTTTATATGGCCTTTGCGACCAAACCGAAGCAATTTGTATTTATGGCTAAAAAGGAACTCTTTACCAACCGTATCTTTGGCTGGTGGATTCGCATGTGTGGTGCCTTTCCTATTGATCGGGAAAATCCTAGCGCTTCTGCCATTAAATATCCTATTAATGTCCTTAAAAAGAGCGACCGCTCTCTCATCATGTTCCCAAGTGGTAGTCGTCATTCCAACGATGTTAAAGGTGGTGTAGCTCTTATCGCTAAAATGGCCAAAGTACGTATTATGCCCGTTACCTACTCTGGTCCAATGACTTTAAAAGGACTTATTAATCGAGAACGTGTTGATATGAACTTTGGAAATCCTATTGATATTTCTGACATCAAAAAAATGAATGATGAAGGTATTGAAATGGTTGCTGAACGCATCCAATCTGAATTCCAGCGTTTGGACGAAGAAACAAAACAATGGCACAATGATAAGAAACCAAATCTACTGTGGTGGCTCATCCGTATCCCTGCCTTGATTCTTGCTATTATCGCATCTATCATCACCATCATGTTTAGCTTTATCGCAAGCTTTATCTGGAATCCAGACAAAATAAAAGAAAAATTAGGCTAAAAGAAACACTGGCTTAGGAGCTATCTTCTTAAGCCTTTTTTTGAGCTGAAAGCCGATTATTTTTAAAGAAAATAACTTATTGACAAAGATTTGAAACTATAGTATACTTTTTAAGTAAGCTGATTTAGCTCAGTAGGCAGAGCGCATCCATGGTAAGGATGAGGTCGCCGGTTCGATCCCGGCAATTAGCAT
>CAURIB010000030.1:0-13128 GCA_963524795.1 uncultured Streptococcus sp. | reverse complement strand
AGCCAAGCGTGTGGGTCTTCTTTGCCTTTTTCGTTTTGACCTTCAAGGTAGATAACATCAACGCCTTCGCTGACTGCAAAGTAGTCTTTGTTTTCAGTTTTCTTAGCATTCTCAACTAATTTTGTAAACCAGGCATTTCCACCTGTTTCAAGGTTGATACCGTTATAGAAAATCAAATCAGCTTGAGAAGTTTTCTTGACGTCTTCAGGTAGTGGTTCGTATTCGTGTGGGTCTTGACCAACAGGAACGATACTGTGAAGATCAATCTTGTCTCCTGCGATATTTTTAGTAATATCAGCGATGATTGAGTTTGTGGCAACAACTTTTAGTTTTTGACCAGAAGCTGCATCTTTTTTTCCACTAGCACATGCTACAAGAGCAATGACGGAAAGAAAGAGAACGAGTAATGTACCTAATTTTTTCATTAGATCCTCCAATTTATTGGGGCTTTGCCCCTTATTTTAACAAATGTTTATTTTTCAGTTTCAAATATCGTTGTTTTGGAGCGATAAAGAAGCTAATGAGAAAGAAACTAGCAGCTGTAAGCACGATACTAGAACCTGCCGCAACGTTAAAGCTATAGCCGATAAAGAGTCCCAAAACTGAAGCTGTAGCTCCAAAGGTTGAGGAAAGGAAAATCATACTTTTCAGGCTATTAGCATACAGATAAGCAGTTGCAGCTGGGGTAATCAGCATGGCTACAATCAGGATAGTTCCGACACTTTGCATGGCTGTCACAGACACGAGAGTTAGGAGTACCATGAGTAAGTAGTGATAGAAATTGACAGGCATTCCCATGGCTTTAGCCAAGAGTTCATCAAAGGACGTTATCAAGAGTTGCTTGAAGAAAATCCAGATTAACAAGAGAATGGCTGCCCCTACACCCATAGTAATAAACATATCTGTATCCTGAACAGCAAGAATATTCCCAAAAAGGATATGAAAGAGGTCAGTCGAGCTTTTAGCTACGCTAATCAAGATGATACCGAGGGCTAAGAAAGAAGAAAAGGTAATGCCGATGGCGGTATCGCTTTTGACAATCGAGTTTCCCTTGATGTAGGTAATGATGATAGCAGCTAGCAGTCCAAAGACAATGGCTCCGATAAAGAAGTCAATGCCCAAGATGAAGGAGAGGGCTACACCTGGTAACACAGCATGTGAAATGGCATCTCCCATGAGTGACATCCCGCGTAGGATGATGAAACATCCCACAGCTCCAGCTACGATTCCGATAACAATGGCTGTTATCAAGGCATTTTGGAGAAAGTGGAAGTTCTGCAATCCATCTATAAATTCTGCAATCATAGGTCACCTCCATTGAAAAAGAGTCGATTACCGTAAGCTTCTTTGAGATTGGCTTGGGTAAAGGTTTCTTTGGTCGGACCAAAAGCAATCACTTCTCGATTGACAAGCAAGACTTGATCGAAGTAGTGGCGAACCTTGCTGAGGTCGTGGTGGACGATGAGAACCGTCTTCCCAGCTTTTTTCAGATCTCTCAGCGTATTCATGATGATTTCCTCACTGACAGAGTCAATCCCAACAAAGGGTTCATCCAAGAGGATATAGTCGGCTTCCTGCACCAAACATCTGGCAATCAAGACCCGCTGGAATTGACCTCCAGACAGTTGACTGATTTGCCGTTCAGCGTAGTCAGCTAGGTCGACGATTTCAAGGGCCTCTTGCACTTTCTTCCAATGTTTAGCATTTAAACTTCGAAAGAGAGGAATAGAGGGAAATAGTCCTAACGAGACGCATTCCTTGACCTTGATGGGAAAGTTGTAGTCAATATGAATTTTTTGCTCGACATAGGCAACTCGATGTAAGGATTTTTTAACTTCCTTGTCATCGAGAAATGCCTGACCTTCATGTGGGATAATTCCCAGCATACCTTTTAATAATGTTGATTTCCCAGCGCCGTTTGGACCGATGATTCCGGTAATCGTTGGTCCTTGGAGCACTAGTGAAATATCCTTTAGTGCCAACGTTTCTTTATAGGAGACACTGAGGTTTTCGATACGTATCATACAGTTATATTCCTCCTTTCTTTTAATATACCTTAAAATAAAAATTAAGTCAAGTTAATTTTTGTAAATATTTAAAATATTAATAATGAAAACAATCAGGAGAAGATGGTATTTTTAATTGCATTCCCCAGGGATTTTTGCTAAGCTAAGAATAAGTGAAAAATGAAAGCGAGAACAAGATGACACGTTATCAAGATGATTTTTATGATGCTATAAATGGTGAGTGGGAAAAGACTGCAGTCATTCCAGCCGATAAATCACGAACAGGTGGTTTTATCGACCTTGACGAAGAAATCGAAGAGTTGATGCTAACGACGACGGACAAGTGGTTGGCAGGTGAAGATGTGCCAGAAGATGCTATCTTGGCAAACTTTGTTAAGTACCATAGTATGGTCAGAGATTTCGACAAGCGTGAAGCTGATGGAATTGTGCCAGTTCTTCCTTTATTGGAGGAATACCAGAATTTAGAAAGTTTTGCAGATTTCGCAAGTAAACTAGCTGCATTCGAATTAGCTGGTAAACCAAACTTCCTTCCATTTGGAGTATCACCAGACTTTATGGATGCTAGAATCAATGTTCTCTGGGCAAGTGCACCAGGAACTATTTTGCCTGATACAACCTACTATGCGGAAGACCATCCTCAGCGTGAGGAATTATTGAACCTTTGGAAAGAAAGTACTTCTAATCTCCTCAAAGCCTATAACTTCTCAGATGAAGAAATCGAAGATTTGCTAGAGAAACGATTGGAATTGGACCGCCGTATTGCAGCTGTCGTACTTTCAAACGAAGAAAGTTCAGAATATGCTAAACTTTATCATCCATATTCTTATGAAGATTTCAAAAAGTTTGCCCCTGCTCTACCTCTCGATGACTTCTTCCAAGCTGTGATTGGACAAACTCCAGATAAGGTTATCGTAGATGAAGAACGTTTCTGGCAAGTAGCAGAGCAATTCTATAGTGAAGAAGCTTGGCCTTTGCTCAAGGCAAGCTTGATCTTGAGTGTGGTTAATCTTTCAACAAGTTATCTGACAGATGAGATTCGTATCTTGTCAGGTGCCTACGGACGAGCTCTTTCAGGAGTTCCAGAGGCTCAAGACAAACGTAAGGCAGCTTACCATTTAGCTCAAGGACCATTCAAACAAGCCCTCGGCCTTTGGTATGCCCACGAAAAATTCTCTCCAGAAGCCAAGGCAGACGTAGAGAAAAAAGTGGCGACCATGATTGACGTTTATAAGGAACGTTTGGCTAAAAATGACTGGCTGACTCCTGAAACTCGAGAAAAAGCCATCGTCAAACTCAATGTCATCAAGCCTTATATCGGTTATCCAGAAGAACTGCCAGCTCGCTATAAGGACAAGGTAATGGATGAATCTGCTAGCCTCTTTGAGAATGCCCTAGCATTTGCGCGTGTGGAAATTAAGCACAGCTGGAGCAAGTGGAATCAGCCAGTTGACTACAAGGAGTGGGGAATGCCAGCTCACATGGTGAATGCCTACTACAATCCACAAAAGAACTTGATTGTCTTCCCAGCTGCTATCTTACAGGCACCATTCTATGACTTGCATCAGTCATCTTCTGCCAACTATGGTGGTATTGGTGCAGTTATCGCCCATGAAATCTCTCACGCCTTTGATACTAATGGAGCTTCCTTTGATGAAAATGGAAGTCTCAAGGATTGGTGGACAGAGAGCGATTATGCAGCCTTTAAAGAAAAAACACAGAAGGTTATCGACCAGTTTGATGGTCAAGAATCTTACGGTGCAAAAATCAATGGAAAACTAACCGTATCAGAAAATGTTGCCGACCTTGGAGGAATTGCTGCTGCTCTTGAAGCTGCTAAGAGAGAACCAGACTTCTCAGCTGAAGAGTTCTTCCATAACTTTGCACGTATCTGGCGTATGAAAGGTCGCCCAGAGTTGATGAAACTCATGGCTAGCGTCGACGTACACGCTCCAGCTAAACTCCGTGTCAACGTCCAAGTGCCAAACTTTGATGACTTCTTTACGACCTATGATGTCAAAGAAGGCGACGGCATGTGGCGCTCACCAGAAGACCGTGTGATTATTTGGTAAAATGATTTCTCAACCAAGTATAACTTAGCGTTAATGACTTATGTTTGAAGTTTATCCATCTGAAAATGCAATGCTATCGAGGTTAACATGAAGAAATTTTTAATGATGTTTTCAGCTATTTTTTCGATTTCAGTTTTGGCATCTTGTGGTCTCAATAAAAATAATAGAAATATAGAACCTTCATCTAAACTATCATCTGTTTCCAAAGACGATAAGACTAGTGCATCAACAGAAGCAAAGACTGAAAATACAAGCGACTCGTCAACCAATGCGTCACAATCGACTGCTGAAAATAAGAAGGAAACTGGACCAGATTTATATAAAGAAGTGATTGAACGTTATAATCACTATACAGAGCTTTTAAAACAAGGTAATAGAGAAGATTTATACGAGGAAAATAAACAACACAAGATTGCTTCAGAAGAATATAGCCTGATTTTCTCTCGTATGGATTATCAAAATGCACCAGACTTTAAATATGCCCTTCTTGATTTGAATAAGGATGGGCAAGATGAGTTACTTATTGGCGATGAAAAATTTGTTTCAGCCATTTATTATTTGGAAAATCAAAAGCCTAACTTACTTCACACAGCTTATGTAGCTTCTGCAGGTGGTTTTCGCTCAGGCTTTGTTATTTACGAAAATGGTCTAGTCTCTTATGCAGACTGGCAGTCAACTCGTCCAGAAATGAACCTGGCTCTATATTCGTTTGATAAAAATGGAGTGCAGAAGATTAAAGAAGCAACTATTCAAATCGGTGGTAATGAAAAAGCAGAGCAAGTTTTAGATATTTCTTCTGAAAAGCTTGATTTGTCTAACATTGACTGGAAAGAATTGAATCCAGCTAATTAGTTTTGAATTATTTTTCTAGTCAATGTTGATTCTTCTGAGCAAGTAATGATGTAGAAATTGAAGCTACACAAAAACCAAGGATGATTGTCCTTGGTTTTTATGTTTTAGAAAAATGGATTGAAGGTCTTTTCGTGAGCGATGGTCGTAGCTGGTCCATGTCCAGGATAGACGTCGTAGTTTGGAAGGGGAAAGAGCTGGGTTTGGACACTATGAAGGAGTTGTTCCATACTACCAGTTGGCAAATCTGTCCGACCAATGGTTTCTCGGAAAAGGGCATCTCCCGTTAAGACCAAGTGGCCATCTGGAAAAACAAATGAAACTCCTCCGATAGAGTGACCTGGAGTTGGTAATACAGTGAAGCGGAACTCCTCAATCTGGTATTCCTCATGAAAGACAAAGGTGAGTTCAGCTGGTCTACACACGACATCTGACATATCATCGTGTCGAGGAAGGCCAGAAAGATTATCAACAGGGGTATAGAGCCAAGAAGCTTCACTCTCTGCTACATAGACTGGAGGATTTCCAAAAGTATCTCTAACTAGGTCGAGGCTCATAATATGGTCGTAGTGAGTGTGGGTCAGAAGAATGGCACAGACCGGTTTATTGATGGTTTCGATAGTTTTGCGAATGGCTTCCCAATGGCTACCAGGATCGACTACAATCAGATGCTGATCTCCTTCAAGATAATAAGTGTTTTCATAGGCGACAGGATTCACAGTTTTATGGATTTTCATAGGATTTCCTCTTTCAAAGATTTACTCCTACTAGTATAACACAGAAGAATAAAATAAGGAATCAATAAAAAAGTCCCTTCAAGAGAAGAGACCTTGTTCTTGATTAAAAACGATTTTTCCAGGCTTGGAAGCGAGCATCCAGTAGGAGTTGTGTCAGATTTTTTAAGATTTCGACTTGCTCGGGCTCCAGCGTCTGGGCTTGAGAAACAAGTTGTCGAACATGGTCAATAGCATTTTTAGAAGACAGTTCATTAATGGAGCTGATTCCAGACTCTAGGATGGTTCCAAAGAAGAGATCAAAGTAGAGTTCTAGTTCTTCATCGGGCACACTGTCCACCCATTCTTTAAGAGTGTCTTTGATTTGGAGACTTTCGCTACTAATTTCCTCTAGTTGGACAAAGTGGTGTCCTTCAGTTAGCCAGCTGAAAGTATTGTGTTGAGCGATTCCACCGAGAGCCGTAGATTTGACGACGGTAGGAATATCAGGAACTTCTAGCATCATGCCGATGACAGAACCTTGTGGGACATAACGGTGAAATTTAGGGATAACATCTTGATAACCAGTCGTTTCTGTCAGATGAGCCTGTAAACCAGGAGCATCGTAGGTGTAGATAGCCGAGATTTTTTCCTGCAAATCAGGATGGATTTGACTTGCAGCATAGACGGCTAGATTCCCACCTTTAGAATGTCCAGCAACCATTACTTTTTGTTTTGGATGTTGTTTAAAGAAATCTTCCAAGTATTCAAGAGCTTGCTTTTGGGCAGGGATTTCCTTCATATAGGTCATATGGAAATCTTCCTTCCAACCAATAATACTGTCGTCTGTACCACGAAAGACAATCAGATAAGTATCTAGGTTCAGACGATAGGTCATCGCAGCGAACTGCTTTTGAAGTTCTGTGTCGACTTCGTTGACAAAATTAGAAAGTTTGCTATTTTTAAAACGTTTGTGTTGTGATAACTGATCGAGGAGCTGAAGCCGTTCTTTATTGGTCAACATGGTGCTTTCTCGAGGGACGCGTGTTGCGACATCGCTTAAACGATTGACAGGCTGGTCCAATAGATTATCAAAAGAAAGATAGGTCAACTCAGTCAGAGCTAGTATATCCAGTTCATTTAAAGGGCGATCATAAAAAGAATCGTATTGAACGTCGGTTAGATAGTCGAAAATATTGGCCATGGGAATTCCTTTCTTAACTTTTATCTTATCAGATTTGCATCAATTTCGCTAGTAGTGAGAAGAATTTTGCTATAATATAGAAAAAGGAGGAGCAGATGCATAAGATTTTACTAGTAGAAGATGATCCAGTTATTCGTCAACAAGTTGGGAAAATGCTCTCTGAATGGGGATTTGAGGTAGTCATGGTAGAAGACTTCATGGAAGTTCTAACACTATTTGTTCAGTCTGAGCCTCATCTGGTTCTCATGGATATCGGCTTGCCTCTCTTTAATGGTTATCACTGGTGCCAGGAAATTCGCAAGATTTCTAAAGTTCCCATTATGTTTCTGTCTTCGAGAGATCAGGCTATGGATATCGTGATGGCCATTAATATGGGGGCGGATGACTTTGTGACCAAGCCTTTTGACCAGCAGGTTCTTTTAGCCAAGGTACAGGGCTTATTGCGTCGTTCCTATGAGTTTGGACGGGATGAAAGTCTCTTAGAGTATGCTGGAGTTATCCTCAATACCAAGTCTATGGATGTGCATGTCAATGGGAAAGCTATCAGTTTAACCAAGAATGAATTTCAGATTTTACGTGTCTTATTTGAGCATGCGGGAAATATCGTAGCGCGTGACGACCTGATGCGGGAGCTCTGGAATAGTGACTTTTTTATCGATGATAATACCTTGTCCGTAAACGTTGCCCGCTTGCGCAAGAAATTGGAGGAAGAAGGTTTGATTGGTTTTATTGAAACCAAGAAAGGAATAGGGTACGGATTGAAACATGCTTGATTTCAAAAGTTTTTTTCTAGCTTATATCCGTTCGCGTAGCCGTTTTTTCGTGTTTATTCTCTTACTTACAGGTTTACTTTTTCTCTTTGAGGTCTTATTTGATAACCAAGTGCCCTACTTTAACTATTTCTTCTTTCTATCTACCTTTTTGACACTTTTGTTTTTGGTCTATGATTTCTTGATAGAATTGCAACGCTACCGTAAGGAACTGTTCTACGGCGAAAGAGAAGCCAAGTCACCAATGGAGGCCCTACTGATTGAAAAATTAGAGAAAAGTGAAGAAGAACTCTATCAAAAGAAATCAGATGCAGAAAACCGATACAATGACTTGGTGGACTACTATACACTCTGGGTTCATCAGATAAAAACACCAATTGCAGCCAGTAAACTCCTTGTAAGTGAGGTGGCAGATCGCCAACTGAAGCAACAGTTGGAGCAGGAAATTTTTAAGATTGATTCATATACCAATCTCGTACTCCAATATCTACGATTAGAAAGCTTCCATGATGATTTGGTTTTGAAGAAAGAGAATATAGAAGATCTGGTCAAGGAAGTCATTCGCAAATATGCCATTTTCTTTATCCAGAAAGGTCTTAGTATCAATCTGCATGACTTGGATAGAAACATTGTGACGGATAAAAAATGGCTGTTGGTAGTCATTGAACAAATCCTGTCAAATAGCCTCAAGTACACAAATGAAGGTGGGGTTGAAATCTACATGGAAGGTTCAGACCTTTGCATCAAAGATACTGGGATTGGTATCAAAAACAGTGATCGGTTGCGAGTCTTTGAACGTGGATTTTCAGGATATAATGGTCGAATGACCCAGCAGTCATCTGGACTTGGGCTCTACTTGACCCAAAAAATCACCCAAGAATTAGGACATCAAATCCGTATCGAATCTGAACTTGGTCAAGGGACGACTGTGCGCATTAAGTTTTCAGAAGTAAACCTACTGATCGAATGAAAAGAATTGCTAAGAGCTTGGAAGAATCCTTTCAGGCTCTTCTTTAGACCTTGTTATGGTAAGAAAGTAGGTTTCAATCAGATAAAAAATTGTAATCTTACAAAAATGTAAGATTACTGACCTCTTTTGTAAGGTTATGTTATGGCAAGTCCTCTTTATTTGGAGTAAACTTATAGCATAAAGAAAAAGGAGAGAAACCATGAAAACAATCTTACAAAAGAAACATACAAGTAAACCAAGTCCAAAAGAGATCGAGCGAGTTCAGCTCGGTTGCGCTATTATGAAGGCTCAGTTTCAATTAATGGGATATTAAAAAGGAGATTATCATGACACTTTTAGATGTAAAACACGTACAAAAAATTTATAAAACACGTTTTCAAGGCAACCAAGTAGAAGCCCTCAAGGATATTCACTTTACCGTAGAAAAAGGCGACTACGTTGCCATCATGGGTGAATCTGGTTCTGGGAAATCTACCTTACTCAATATTCTCGCCATGCTTGACAAACCAACTCGTGGTCAGGTCTTCCTAAACGGAACAGACACAGCAACCATTAAAAATACTGAAGCATCAAGCTTTCGTCGTGAAAAGTTAGGCTTTGTCTTCCAAGACTTCAATTTGTTAGATACGCTTTCTGTTAAAGACAATATCTTACTCCCTTTGGTATTGTCTAGAAAGCCTATTACAGAAATGATGAAAAAATTGGTCGTAACGGCTGAAAATCTTGGCATCAACCAATTGCAGGAGAAGTACCCTTATGAAATCTCTGGTGGACAAAAACAACGGGTAGCAGTAGCACGAGCCATCATTACAGAACCAGAAATTCTTCTTGCTGATGAGCCAACAGGAGCTCTAGACTCTAAATCATCTGCAGCCCTCCTTGATATCTTTGATCAGATCAATGAACAAGGACAAACCATTCTTATGGTAACCCACTCAACAGCTGCAGCCAGTCGTGCGAAACGTGTCCTCTTCATCAAGGATGGCATCCTCTACAATCAAATCTACCGTGGTGAAAAGACTGAACGTCAGATGTTCCAAGAAATCTCTGACACCTTAACTGTTATGGCAAGTGAGGTGAACTAGCATGTTTCGATTAACCAATAAGTTAGCGGTATCGAACTTGATTAAAAACCGCAAACTCTACTATCCCTTTGCACTGGCTGTTCTCTTGGCAGTCACCGTCACCTATCTCTTTTACTCTCTAACCTTCAATCCAAAGATTGCAGAAATCCGTGGAGGTGAAACGATTCAAGCTACTCTTGGATTTGGTATGTTTGTCGTCACCCTTGCGTCAGCCATTATCGTCCTCTATGCCAATAGTTTTGTCATGAAAAATCGTTCTAAGGAACTAGGAATTTATGGCATGTTGGGCTTGGAGAAGCGCCATCTGATTAGTATGACTTTTAAGGAACTCTTGATATTTGGGCTTGTAACAGTCACTGCTGGGATTGGGATTGGTGCCCTCTTTGACAATCTGATTTTCGCTTTCTTGCTCAAACTGATGAAATTAAAGGTTGAACTGGTCGCTACCTTCCAGATGAAAGTTGTCATTACAGTACTTGTTGTTTTTGGCTTGATTTTCCTAGGCCTCATGTTCCTGAATGCCCTTCGAATCGCCCGCATGAATGCCCTCCAGCTCTCACGTGAGAAAGCTAGTGGTGAGAAAAAAGGTCGTTTCCTACCTCTCCAAACTATTCTTGGTTCGATTAGTTTAGGGATTGGCTATTATCTTGCCCTTACGGTAAAAGATCCCCTTACAGCTCTCACAACTTTCTTCCTAGCTGTTTTGCTGGTTATCTTTGGAACCTATCTCTTGTTTAATGCAGGGATTACCGTTTTCCTTCAAATTTTAAAGAAAAACAAGAAATACTATTACCAGCCAAATAACCTTATCTCAGTGTCTAATTTGATTTTCCGTATGAAGAAAAATGCGGTTGGACTAGCCACTATCGCTATCTTGTCAACAATGGTTTTGGTAACTATGTCAGCAGCTACAAGCATTTTTAATGCCTCAGAAAGCTTTAAAAAAGTGATGAATCCGCATGACTTTGGGATTACTGGACAAAATGTTGAAAAAGAGGATTTGGACAAACTCTTGAGCCAGTTTGCAAGTGACAAAGGTTATAGCGTCAAAGAGAAAGAAGTGCTTCGTTACAGTAACTTTGGTATCGTAAATCAAGAAGGAACCAAGTTAACTATTTTTGAAAAAGGACAAAACCGTGTCCAACCAAAAACAGTTTTCATGGTATTTGACCAAAAAGATTATGAAAATATGACTGGTCAAAAACTTTCTCTATCAGGAAATGAGGTCGGTCTCTTTGCCAAAAATGACGGACTGAAAGGACAGAAAGTACTAACTCTAAATGATCATCAATTTTCTGTGAAAGAAGAATTTAATAATGATTTCATTGTGAACCATGTCCCAAATCAGTTTAATATTTTTACTACTGATTACAATTACCTTGTTGTACCCGATTTACAAGCCTTTTTGGACCAATTCACAGATTCGGCTATCTATAATCAGTTTTACGGTGGCATGAATGTAAATGCCAGCGAAGAAGAACAACTCAAGGTCGCTGACGAGTATGAAAAATATCTACAAAAGTTTAATGCTCAATTAAACACTGAAGGTAGCTATGTTTATGGTAGTAATCTATCAGATGCTAGTGCTCAGATGAGTGCCCTCTTTGGTGGTGTTTTCTTTATCGGTATTTTCCTATCCATTATCTTTATGGTCGGAACTGTTCTGGTCATCTACTATAAACAAATCTCAGAAGGTTATGAGGATCGTGAACGTTTTGTCATTCTGCAAAAGGTTGGTTTGGCTCAAAAACAAATCAAGCAAACTATTAATAAACAAGTCTTGACTGTTTTCTTCCTACCTCTGGCCTTTGCCTTTCTTCATCTGGCTTTTGCTTATCATATGTTGAGTTTGATTCTTAAGGTTATTGGCGTAGTGGATACCGCCATGATGTTAAGTGTAACCCTTTCTATCTGTGGTATCTTTGCTTTAGTCTATGTCCTAATCTTTATGATTACTTCAAGAAGTTATCGTAGAATTGTTCAAATGTAAAAACAGAAACATCAAAAAAGCAACAGCTGAAACAGTTGTTGCTTTTTTAGTAGCTGGCATTTTGTACCAGGTTTTATCTCTTATTTCTCAACACGTGATTTGTTAGCGATATCAGCTAGGATTGCTGCTACAAACTCATCATATTTAAACATTAAAACGGTATCTACTTTCAGAGGAGATATCATTTTTTCTTCTTCGGATAAGGAAACAAAAATTTCTTCCTTTCCCTATCTTTTAAATTAATTGATTTCTTCAGAGAAAGACTGTAAAATTTTTGATATAATATCAAGGATGGACTGATGGATATTTAAAAAATAATGTTCAAAAGAATGACAGGTGAGAATTAAAAATATGTAAGATTGGACAGAAGTCTCTCTACCATCATCCATGCAGAAACAAGATTATATGAAATAAAAGGAGTAACCAATGACCGGAAACTATTCAACACGTGAATTCCGCGAGAAACTATATGATGACCTTCATGTTCGATTAAGAGATACAGTAATTTTAATGTGTGCGATTTTTATTGCCTCTATAGGTCTAAATATGAATTCAACAGCTGTCATTATTGGAGCCATGCTGATTTCCCCTCTTATGACATCGATTGTTGGACTGGGATTCGGTTTAGCTATTTTTGATACGCGTTTAATCAAGCAATCTCTAGAGGTTTTATTTACTCAAGTATTGGTCAGTTTGCTTGTCTCGACTCTGTATTTCTGGATTTCTCCCTTATCTTATGCAAGTAGCGAATTGATTGCACGAACCTCTCCAACAATTTGGGATGTTCTCATTGCTATTGCTGGTGGGATAGCAGGTGTAATTGGTTCAAGGAAAAAAGAAGCAAACAATATCGTGCCTGGCGTAGCCATTGCAACAGCTCTGATGCCACCTATCTGTACTGCAGGCTATGGTTTAGCTAATGGAAATGTGCGATTTTTATTCGGGGCTCTCTATCTTTTCTTGATTAACTGTGTCTTTATCATGCTAACCAACATTGTTGGAACAAGAATTTTGATGAGAAAATCTCCTTTAAGTTCATTTAAAGAGCTAAACATTAAAATGAGAATTGGGTTGATATCCTTAATTGTATTATTGGTTCTTCCAGCTAGTTATTCAGCAGTTACTCTGACGATAGATCAAGCGCGAAAAGAAGGGATCAAACAGTTTGTAGGAAAAGAGTTCGCCAATCATACGGTCATTAATCAAGTCTATAAGTCTAGGGACAATGAATTGGTCTTGACAGTTGTTGGAGATCCGATTTCAGAAGAAGAATTAGAAACAATTCGCCAAAAACAAGCCTCTTACGGTATTCAATCTGTTCAATTGAAAGTCAATCAGGTCCATAATTCGACAAAATTAGATAGTGAGATGACCAAGGAATTTTATGAAACCATTAACAAGTATATCGATCAAAAACTCTCTGAAAAAGATTCACAAGATGACATCGTAAA
>CAURIB010000029.1:0-13659 GCA_963524795.1 uncultured Streptococcus sp. | reverse complement strand
AAAGAATGAAATTAGCGGTCATAACAGACTCATCTGCTTTTCTACAAGCGGAAACCTTGCGGAAAGAAGATTTATTTGTGCTAGACATTCCTGTGAATATCGACGGACAGGAGTATGTTGAAGGTGTAAATCTAACCGCTCAAGAATTTTATGAAAAAATGGCTCGTTCATCTGAGCTACCTAAAACAAGTCAACCAAGTATTGCTAAGTTGGATGAAATTTTGTCATCATTGAAAGAAAAAGGATATACTCATGTTCTGGGGCTCTTCCTTTCTTCTGGAATTTCAGGGTTTTACCAAAATATCCAATACATGAAGGATGAGTTTGAAGGTTTGACCATTGCTTTTCCAGATACTCGAATTACAAGTGCTCCTTTAGGCTATATGGCTGAGAGTGTCTTTAAATGGGTAGAACAGGGAGATGGTTTCGAGTCTATCTTAGATAAAGTAACTGAACAGATTGAAAATACCTCAGCCTTTATCATGGTAGATGACCTTGATCATCTGGTTAAGGGGGGACGTCTTTCAAATGGTGCGGCCATTTTAGGGAATCTCCTTAGTATCAAGCCAATCTTATACTTCAATGACCAAGGTGTGATAGAAGTATATGAAAAGGTTCGTACAGAGAAAAAGGCTACCAAACGCTTGGTTGAAATTGTTAAAGAAGCAACAGCTATTGGGAATTACCAGATTACTGTCATTCACGGGAATGCTCCTCAAAAAGCAGCAGATTTACGTCAACTTTTGATCGATGGTGGAGTGGCTACAGATGTTTCAATTGCAACCTTCGGTAGTGTTATTGGGACTCACCTGGGAGAAGGAAGTATTGCTCTGGGCTATACACCCATAATCTAGACTATTTTTCATGGACAGCTAAGGTCCTTTGTATCTTAAACAGGAGTAGAGATTGAGATGAGTATTCGAGTAATTATTGCTGGTTTTAAGGGGAGAATGGGACAATCTGCTTGTCAGATGGTTTTGTCTGATCCTGAACTTGAACTAGTAGCAGTTGTATATCCTTTCGAAACTGCAACAGAATGGCAGGGGATTCCAGTATTCAATGATAAGAATGACTTGGCAGGTTTTGAGGCAGATGTATGGGTGGACTTTACAACCCCAGCTGTTGCCTATGAGAATACCCGTTTTGCGCTTGAAAATGGCTTTGCTCCTGTGGTTGGAACAACAGGTTTCACTAGTCAAGAGATTGAAGAACTAAAAGAATTTTCTCGTTCTAAAAACTTGGGTGGCTTGATTGCTCCTAACTTTGCCTTGGGTGCTGTCTTGCTCATGCAATTTGCGGCACAAGCTGCAAAATACTTCCCAAATGTAGAGATTATTGAGCTTCACCATGACAAGAAAAAAGATGCCCCTAGTGGAACAGCTATCAAAACAGCGGAATTGATGGCAGAAGTTCGTGAGTCTGTTCAACAAGGTGCTAGTGATGAGGAAGAACTCATTTCAGGTGCACGTGGAGCTAATTTTGATGGCATGCGTATCCATTCGGTTCGTTTACCTGGTTTGGTAGCTCATCAGGAAGTTATTTTTGGAAATCAAGGAGAGGGATTGACTCTGCGTCATGACTCCTATGATCGTAGCTCCTTCATGACAGGGGTGAATTTGGGAATCAAAGAAGTTGTCAAGCGTCATGAGCTTGTCTATGGATTAGAACACTTATTATGAGATTAACACAAATGCCTTCTGAATTTCAGAAGGCTTTACCAGTATTAGAAAAAATTAAAGAGGCAGGCTTTGAAGCCTATTTTGTTGGAGGCTCTGTTAGGGATGCCCTACTCAATCGTTCCATCCACGATGTGGATATCGCGACTTCTTCCTATCCAGAGGAGACCAAGCAGATTTTTCCACGCACAGCTGATATCGGAATTGAGCATGGAACCGTCTTGGTTTTAGAAGGAGATGAGGAGTATGAAGTAACCACCTTTCGGACGGAAGATGTCTATGTTGATTATCGTAGACCGAGTGCCGTTTCCTTTGTTCGTTCGTTAGAAGAGGACCTCAAACGCCGAGATTTCACAGTCAATGCCTTTGCCTTGGATGAGACAGGTGAAATCATTGATTTATTTAAAGGCTTACAAGATTTAGAAAATCAAGTCCTACGAGCAGTTGGGATTGCTAGTGAACGTTTCAATGAAGATGCTTTACGCATCATGCGTGGTTTTCGCTTCCAAGCTAGTCTTGGTTTTGAACTCGAGCAAGAAACCTTTGAAGCGATGAAGACCTTAACGCCACTCTTAGAGAAAATTTCTGTGGAGCGTACTTTTGTTGAATTTGATAAACTTCTACTAGCTCCTCATTGGCGAGTAGGTCTGTCTTCTATGATTGCAAGTAAAGCTTATGATTATCTTCCAGATATGGCTGGTAGTCAGGACAAACTCCAATCTTTGTTTGACTTAGAGGCTGATTTTACCTTTGAATCTTCTGAACAAGCCTGGGCAGCACTTTTATGGGTTTTAGAAGTGAAAGATGCCCAACAATTTTTGAAACATTGGAAAACTTCGCGTCAATTTGCCAAGCAAGTTCAAGATTTGCTAACAATCTTAGAGCTTCGTGAAGAAGGAGAACTAAGCAAGCGCGATTGTTACCGCTTTGATCTAGATTTGCTTTTACAGGCTGAAAATCTTTGTCAGGCTCAAGGAAAAGAAGTCAATCCACAGGCCATTACAGAGACTTACCACAGCCTAACCATCCATGATAAAAAAGAAATTCAAATCAATGGTGGGATTTTGATCAAAGAATATGGCTATCAACCAGGACCAGAAATGGGAGAAATTTTAGCAGAGATTGAGTATGCTATTGTGGATGGAGATTTGGAAAATGATCTAAATGCCATTCATGCCTACTTGAGGGAGAAAAAATGAGTGATTTTATTGTTGAAAAACTAAGTAAATCCGTTGGGGACAAAACCGTCTTTAAAGATATTTCCTTTATCATTCATGACTTGGACAGAATCGGTCTTATCGGCGTCAATGGAACTGGGAAAACAACCCTTTTAGATGTACTTTCAGGAGTTTCTGGTTTTGATGGTGACGTAAGCCCTTTTTCGGCAAAAAATGATTACAAGATTGGCTATTTGACTCAGGACCCAGATTTTGATGATAGCAAGACTGTCTTGGATACTGTCCTATCGAGTGATTTGAAAGAAATCCAGTTGATCCGTGAGTATGAATTGCTCATGCTCAACTACAGTGAGGACAAACAGGCACGTTTGGAAAGGGTTATGGCGGAGATGGATTCTCTCCAAGCTTGGGAAATTGAGAGTCAAGTCAAGACCGTTCTCAGCAAGCTGGGCATTCAAGACTTATCTACTCCTGTTGGAGAATTGTCAGGTGGTCTGCGAAGACGGGTTCAGTTGGCGCAAGTCCTTCTGGGCAACCATGATCTCTTGCTTCTTGATGAGCCTACCAACCACTTGGATATTGCGACTATTGAGTGGCTAACCCTCTTCTTGAAAAATTCCAAGAAAACAGTGTTATTTATCACCCACGATCGTTACTTCCTAGATGCGCTTTCAACGAGAATTTTCGAGTTGGACAGAGCTGGTTTGACCGAATATCAAGGAAATTACCAAGATTATGTTCGTCTCAAGGCTGAACAGGATGAGCGCGACGCAGCGCTTCTTCACAAAAAGGAACAGCTTTACAAGCAAGAATTGGCCTGGATGAGACGCCAACCGCAGGCTCGTGCAACCAAGCAACAGGCACGCATCAATCGATTCCATGACTTGAAAAAGGAGGTTTCTGATACTAGTGTTGAAACAGACTTGAGCATGAATTTTGAAACTAGCCGTATCGGTAAAAAGGTCATTGAGTTTAAGGATGTTTCCTTTGCCTATGACGACAAACAGATTCTGCAAGATTTTAACCTTTTGGTTCAAGCAAAAGACCGTATCGGAATTGTCGGGGATAATGGTGTTGGGAAGTCAACTCTTCTCAATCTCATTGCGGGAAGTCTTGAGCCAACGGAAGGAGAGGTTATCATCGGTGAGACGGTTCGCATCGCCTATTTCTCTCAACAAATCGAGGGTTTGGATGAAAGCAAGCGAGTTATTAATTACCTGCAGGAAGTGGCAGAAGAGGTCAAAACTAGCGGTGGTACTACTACATCTATTGCAGAATTACTAGAACAATTTCTTTTCCCTCGTTCAACGCACGGTACCCTGATTGAGAAGCTGTCAGGTGGAGAGAAGAAACGCCTGTATCTCCTCAAATTGCTCTTGGAAAAACCCAATGTGCTTCTTTTGGACGAGCCAACAAATGATTTAGATATTGCGACCTTAACTGTTCTAGAAAATTTCTTACAAGGTTTTGCAGGTCCTGTCTTAACAGTTAGTCACGATCGCTATTTCCTTGATAAAGTTGCGACTAAGATTCTTGCTTTTGAGAATGGTAGCATTCGTCCTTTCTTTGGGCATTATACCGACTACCTAGATGAAAAAGCCTTCGAAGCAGAAGCGACAAATCAAGTTCAAAAGGCTGAGAAGGAAAAAGTCGTCAAAGTCCGTGAAGAAAAGAAACGCATGACCTACCAAGAAAAGCAGGAGTGGGCAAGTATTGAAGGTGACATCGAAGCCTTGGAAAACCGCATCTCTTCTATAGAGGAAGAAATGCTTGCAAATGGCTCTGACTTTGGGAAACTAGCTACCCTTCAAAAAGAGTTAGACGAGAAGAATGAAGCCTTGCTGGAAAAATATGAACGCTATGAATATTTAAGTGAGTTGGCTTAATGGAAGAGAAAATCATCAAATGGAGCAGTAAGAAAATCATTTGGACTATTGTTCTCTGCTTCCTTGAGTTAGCTTTTCTTCTTTGGATCCTATCTTTTATGATGACCTATCCCAAGGAGGCACCTGCGGGATTGGTGGTATTAATACTCTTTGTTGGCTTCTTAATCATCCTTGTTGGATGGATTTTGTATGAACGTTTGCGACTTCTTTTTTCAGATAAAGAGTATTTGAAATGTACGGCCCAAGGTTTTTCCTATAAGCCACATCCTCAAAAAGATTGGCAGTTTTATTCCTGGGGGCAAGTAGAAACATTTTCTCTAATGAGAATCAAGGGTGGTAGAAGTTCGAGGGATTTTTACCAGATTGAAGTTTGTTTTTTTGACAAAGACCTTGTAAAAACGAAATCTCTATGGAATCGACTGAGATGTAAATTTACAAGTGCTAAACCTGCTGTCGACTTGATAATTCCGATTCATTTGCTGGATGTTGGCTTACCCAAAAGAGTCTTTGAAACAATGACCTACTTTGAAAGAGAATGGCGTATCGAACAAAATCGTCAAGGCCATCAAAAATCCAAATTCAAATCTAAAAGTAAAAAGAAGGAAAGATTTTATTGAGTCATTCCATTCGCAACATTAAAGAATAGCGTTGAAACCTTGGACTGGCTTTCCAGGGTTTCTTTCTATTTCTCTTTTCTAAGAAATGTGTTATAATAGAGAGTAAAAATTTTAAAAGAAAGAAATGCTATGAACTTAAAAGATTACATTGCAACCATTGAAAACTACCCTAAGGAAGGAATTGTCTTCCGTGATATCAGTCCCTTGATGGCTGATGGTAATGCCTACAGCTATGCTGTTCGTGAAATCGTCCAATACGCTACTGACAAAAAAATCGATATGATTGTTGGACCAGAAGCGCGTGGATTTATCGTTGGATGTCCAGTCGCTTTTGAATTGGGAATCGGTTTTGCGCCTGTTCGTAAACCTGGAAAACTACCACGTGAAGTTGTTTCAGCTGACTATGAAAAAGAATATGGTGTTGATACTTTGACTATGCACGCAGATGCTATCAAACCAGGACAACGTGTTCTTATCGTAGATGACCTCTTGGCAACAGGTGGTACTGTTAAGGCTACCATCGAAATGATTGAAAAATTAGGTGGGATCGTAGCAGGTTGTGCCTTCTTGATCGAACTTGATGAGCTTAAAGGTCGTGAAGCTATCGGAGATTACGACTACAAGGTGCTTATGCATTATTAATGAAAAACAGTCCCTAGGGCTGTTTTCTCTTCATTTGATATAAAAATAAGCTATACCTAGTTAGAGAAAAACTATAATTGAAAACTATATCTTCTTACAGTATAATAAAGGGAAAGAGAAACGTCAGTATTTTTCTCTGTTGACGATACTATGTTTACCTGAGTCCAGTATTGATAGAGTAAGGAGATTTCCATGCCGATTCGAATTGATAAAAAATTACCAGCAGTTGAGATTTTACGAACGGAAAATATTTTCGTCATGGATGACCAGCGGGCGGCTCATCAGGATATTCGACCACTGAAAATTCTGATTTTAAACTTGATGCCACAGAAGATGGTTACAGAGACTCAGCTTTTACGACATTTAGCTAATACTCCTTTGCAGTTAGATATTGAATTTCTCTATATGGAAAGTCACCAATCGAAAACGACTCGTTCTGAACATATGGAGACTTTTTATAAGACCTTTTCAGAAGTTCAAGACCAGTATTTTGATGGCTTGATTATCACAGGAGCACCAGTCGAACATCTTCCTTTTGAAGAAGTGGACTACTGGGAGGAATTTACTCAGGTCATCGATTGGTCAAAGACTCATGTCTTTTCAACCCTGCATATTTGCTGGGGAGCACAGGCTGGCCTCTACTATCGTTATGGCGTAGATAAACACCAGATGGCTCAAAAACTTTCGGGAATTTATCCTCAGGATGTTTTAAAAGAAGGTCATCTTTTGCTGAGAGGGTTTGATGATTTGTATGTGTCTCCCCATTCTCGTCACACAGAAATTCTCAAAGAAGACATTGTAAATAAAACAAATTTAGAGATCTTAGCATCTGGAAAAGATGTGGGAATCTCTATCCTTGCAAGCCGAGATTTAAGAGAAGTTTATAGCTTTGGGCATTTGGAGTATGATCGTGATACGCTAGCCAAGGAATATTTTAGAGATCTAGATGCTGGTTTAGATCCCCATATACCAGAAAATTATTTCAAAAATGATGACATCCATGAACTTCCTTGTATGCGTTGGAGTTCCTCAGCAGCTCTCTTTTTCAGTAACTGGGTAAATTATGCAGTTTACCAAGAAACGCCTTTTGAGTGGAAGAGTGCAGAAGAAGATGTGTCTCATTTTGGATATTTATAAGAGGAATTATGACATATTTAGATGCTTTCAAATCAGGGAATTTGGTCTTACCAAGTGCTCTGTTCTTAAACTACAATCAACTGTTCTCATCAAGCGATGATTTCTTGGTTTGGCAATTCTTTTACCTACAAAATACAACAGTTTTAGGGGAATTGTCCCCAAGTCAAATCGCTGAGAAAATAGGCAAGCAAGTCTATGAAGTCAATCAAGCGATTTCCAGATTGACAGAAAAAGGCTTACTCCAATATCGTACGATTGAACTCAATGGAGAAATAGAAGTTATTTTTGATGCGACCCTTGCTTTAGAACGTTTGGACCAGCTTTTTGAAAAACAAGAACCAAGCCAAGCTGTACCTGCTAAAAATGATTTGAAAGACTTGGTGGAAACCTTCCAACAAGAGTTAGGTCGTCTCCTGAGTCCTTTTGAAATTGAGGATTTAGAAAAGAGTTTAAAAGAAGACGGAACCAGTGCTGACCTGATCAAAGAAGCCTTACGTGAGGCCGTTTTGAATGGAAAACCAAATTGGAAGTATATCCAGGCTATCCTACGAAACTGGCGCCATGAAGGCATTAAGAGTGTAGTCCAGGTAGAGGCGAAGCGTCAGGAGAGAGAAGCGACTAATCCTCAAAATGTTCAAGTTTCTGCAGATTTTCAAAATGCTATGGACCTTTGGAAAGACTAATGTTAAGTATTGATAATAGAAAAAATGCCTACAGGCTAGAAAGAGAAATCTAGCTTGTGGGCATTTTTTGTGTGTTTTATACTCAATGAAAATCAAAGAGCAAACTAGGAAGCGACCCGCAGGTTGCTCAAAGCACTGCTTTGAGGTTGTAGATGGAAGCTGACGTGGTTTGAAGAGATTTTCGAAGAGTATTAATTGATTAGTTAGCCAGTCCCCATACACTAAGAGAGCGTTCTGTAACTGGGAAATCTCCATAACCTTCAGCATTAATCGTTACTTGGTCAGGATGATTTGCTAGTAAATCAACAAAGGTTTGGTCAGCCCATTCTTGACCGACGAACATGGTTTTAGAGTTTGCTTGGGCATTAGAAATCACGATGGCAAGCGGCGATTGATTTTCAGATCCTGAACGAACCCAACCGATACAATTAGGATCGTCAAAGTAGTCAGTCTGCTCTCCATAAGCCAAATCTTTTCGGATTTTCAAAAGGCGATCTAGAACTTCTTTGAAATCTTGTTGAGCATACTGGCCAGAGATACCATAGTAGTCTCCATAAAAGACACAAGGGAGACCCTGCTCACGCAAAAGAATGAGAGCATAGGCTGCTGGTTTGAACCATTCTTCAACAGTAGATTCCAGAGCTTGACCTCGTTGGGTATCATGGTTTTCGACAAAGGTTACAGCCTTATCTGGCTTGATTTGAACCAGACTATCATTAAAGATGGTTGTTAAATCATAGTCTTCTCCAGCCTTGCTGGCTTCAAAGAGATTCATATGGAGTCGGACATCGACTAAGTCGAAGCGTTCTTCAATTTTATCGAGATATTCTAGGTTGGCTTCTTTGTCTGGATTCCAAAATTCACCAAAAACATAAAAATCTTGACCATATTTTTCCTTCATGTCACGGATAAAATTCCCCATAAAGAAGGAGTCGATGTGTTTAACCGCGTCTAGACGAAAACCAGCTACACCAGTCGTTTCCATGAACCAGTCAGCCCAGTCATAGATGTTTTTGATAACTTCAGGATGTTTGAAGTCCAAGTCAGCATACATGAGATAGTCATAGTTACCATTTTCGTTATCGACTAATTCCTCGTTGGCCCAACCCTTATTATCTCCCTGGATAAGGTAAATACCAGACTTCCGTCTTTTGGCATCATAGTCAGTCCCAGTGAAATGGTACCAGTGCCAGTGGAAATCGTTGTAAGTGTTTTGGCGGCCATCAAAAGTAAAGTTTGTCCAACCATTGATGGTAAAAGGTTCGCCTAGTTCAACAGTTCTATCTTCTGGATCAACTTCGATGACTTGGAAAGATTCCAAATGGTCTGCAGCAGCCTTATGATTGAGTACCACATCGGCCATCGGTTGAATCCCGTGAGATTTTAAGGTTTGGATGGTTTGGAGATAGTCTTCTTTGAAACCGTATTTGGTACGAACAGTTCCTTTTTGGTTAAATTCTCCAAGGTCAAATAAATCATAGACGCCATAACCGACATCCTTTTCATTGGTTGCCTTGAAAGCAGGGGGCATCCAAATGTGGCTGATTCCCAAATCTGCTAGGTGTTTAGCGTCATCAGCAAGGCGTTTCCAATGTTTTCCGTCATGTGGTAGATACCACTCAAAATATTGCATTAGGGTTTGATTTTTCATAGATAGTCCTCTTACTTAACAGTGATGAGAATTATTGTAGCATAAAGTTAGCCTCTACGCAAACGTTTGCGCTAAAATTAAACTCTTTGAATTTTCTGTCTATTTTTAGAAGAATGGATATAGACCTGCAAAAATTGAAATACTATAAAAGAATTATAGAAAAATTTACATCCTGCTCTTGTCATGAAGAGTGATGGGATAAAAGCTGTAAATGGTTTCTATTTTGTGAATTGTCACAAAATTTGTTATAATAGTATTTATGAAAAAAGTATTCGTCAGCCGACGTGTTGAAAAAAAGCTAAATAAGGGTCAGGTAGTTTTGGAGGAAATTGATTTTCCTGATCTATCTGAAACTGACCAGGAAGTCGAGCTATTTAGTCAAGATAAACAGTTTTTGGGTAAGGCTTATCTATCTCGTCAAAATAAAGGGATTGGTTGGTTCGTAACGAATCAGAAAGTTTCTTTTGACCAAGTCTTTTTTGAAAACCTATTTACTCAAGCCAAATCCAAACGTGATGCCTACTACCAAGATGATTTAACAACGGCCTTTCGCTTGTTTAATCAAGAAGGCGACGGTTTTGGTGGAATGACTCTGGACCTCTATGGGGATTATGTTGTTTTCTCTTGGTATAACTCCTATATTTATCAACTTCGTCAACAGATTCTAGCCGCCTTTGCTCAGGTCTTTCCTGAAATCTTGGGTGTCTATGAAAAAATACGTTTTAAAGGTCTAGACTTTGAGTCTGCTCATATCTATGGTCAAAAAGCGCCAGATAATTTTACTGTTCTTGAAAATGGAGTTCTTTATCAAGTCTTCATGAATGATGGTCTTATGACAGGCATCTTCTTGGATCAACACGAAGTCCGTGGTAGTTTGGTAGATGGTCTAGCCATGGGCAAGTCCCTGCTCAATATGTTTTCCTACACGGCTGCCTTTTCAGTAGCTGCTGCCATGGGAGGTGCCAGTGAAACTACCTCTGTTGATTTAGCCAAGCGCTCGAGAGAACTGTCAGAAGCTCATTTTCATGCCAATGGACTCAGTCTTGACAGTCATCGTTTCATTGTTATGGATGTCTTTGAATACTTTAAATATGCAAAACGTAAGGGGCTATCTTACGATGTCATCGTTCTTGATCCGCCTAGCTTTGCTCGTAATAAAAAACAAACCTTCTCTGTAGCTAAGGATTATCACAAGTTGATTTCCCAAAGTTTAGAGATTTTAAATCCGGGAGGTATGATCATTGCTAGCACCAATGCTGCCAATGTTTCCCGTCAAAAATTTATAGAACAAATCGACAAAGGATTTGCAGGAAGAAAGTACCAGGTTCTTAATAAATATGGACTTCCAGCAGACTTTGTCTACAATGAAAAAGATGAAAGTAGTAATTACCTTAAGGTGATTAGCATGAAGGTAACTAAATGAAATTAGTCGTTTCAGTAATGCCAAAGAGTTTAGAAGAGGCGCAAGGAATCGATGCCATGCGGTATATCGATGCTGATATCATTGAGTGGCGTGCCGACTTCCTACCAAAGGAAGCTATTTTACAGGTAGCTCCAGCTATTTTTGAAAAATTTGCAGGTCGCGAACTCCTCTTCACCCTACGTACTCGTGCTGAGGGAGGCGAAATCGATTTGGATTCGGCGGAGTATGTACAAATTATCAAAGATGTAGCTCAACTCTATCAACCAGAATACATTGATTTTGAGTATTTCTCCCATAAGGATGTTTTTGAAGAAATGCTTGATTTTCCAAATCTAGTTTTGAGTTATCATAATTTCCAAGAAACTCCAGAGAATATGATGGAAATCTTATCCGAGCTAACCAGCCTAACGCCTAAAGTGGTTAAAGTATCGGTTATGGCTCATACAGAACAAGATGTATTGGACCTTATGAACTTTACACGTGGCTTTAAAACATTGAACCCAGAACAAGAATATGTGACGATTTCTATGGGGAAAGTGGGCAAGGTTTCTCGTATCACTTCAGATGTGACGGGTTCTAGCTGGTCTTTTGCGAGTCTGGACGAAGCCAGTGCTCCAGGACAGATTTCACTTTCTAGCATGAAAAAAATTCGGGAGATACTAAATGAAGATTGATGGCTACACACGTTTAGCAGCTGTAGTCGCCAATCCTATCAAACACTCCATTTCACCTTTCATTCACAACAGAGCTTTTGAGGCAACTCATACCAATGGTGTCTATCTAGCTTGGGAAGTAGAAGCGACTGACTTGGCAGAAACAGTTGCCAACATTCGTCGTTACCAGATGTTTGGAATCAATCTTTCTATGCCCTACAAGGAGCAGGTGATTCCTTACTTGGATCAATTGAGTGAAGAAGCTCGTTTGATTGGTGCTGCCAATACAGTGGTGAATCGAGAAGGAACTTTAATCGGATATAACACAGATGGCAAGGGATTCTTTAAGAGCTTGCCTTCTTTTAAAATATCTGGGAAAAGAATGGTCTTGTTAGGAGCAGGCGGTGCAGCCAAGGCAATTTTGGCGCAGGCAATCTTGGATGGAGTCAGTCAGGTTTCTGTCTTTGTTCGTTCGGGTTCAATAGAAAAAACAAGACCTTACTTAGAAAAACTGCAAAATGAAACAGGGTTTAAAGTAGATTTATTTGCTTTAGAAGATGTTTCTGAACTGCAAGCAATGATAACTGATTCGGATTTACTGGTAAATGCGACTAGTGTTGGTATGGATGGAGTATCTCTGCCAATCTCAGCAAGTATCCTTTTACCAGAGAGGCTCTTGGTAGCTGATGTGATTTATCAACCCTTTGAAACACCATTTTTTAAGTGGGCAAGAAACCAGGGCAATCACGCTGTTAATGGCCTAGGCATGTTGCTTTACCAAGCAGCTGAAGCTTTTCAGTTATGGACTGACAAGGAAATGCCAACCAATCAAATCTGGGAATTACTAAAACAAAAGTATCAAAAATGAAAAAAGGAGAACTGCTATGAAAATCAGAATAGACCTTCCCCACCATCCTTATGATATTCAGATTGAAAAAGGATGCCTGTCTCAAGCAGGAAAATGGTTGCGGGAACTTTGGCAACCGCAAAAAGTCGTTATCATTACCGATAACCATGTGGCCTCTCTCTATGCAGAAAAAGTTAAATTGAGCCTAGAGGATGCTGGTTTTCAAGTGGCAGTTTTTGACTTTCTAGAGGGTGAAGAGCGAAAAAATCTAACTACGGTTCAAAAAGCTTATGAATTTTTGGTCAAGCAAGATTTGACTCGTAGCGATGGTATCGTAGCTCTAGGTGGTGGAGTTGTTGGTGATTTGGCTGGTTTTGTAGCCTCAACTTACATGCGAGGTATTCACTTTGTTCAAATTCCGACCAGCTTGACTGCTCAAGTGGACTCTTCAATCGGTGGTAAGACAGGAGTGAATACTCCTTTTGCTAAGAATATGGTGGGAACTTTTGCCCAACCAGACGGCGTTTTGATTGATCCAACCGTTCTTGAAACCTTAGGTAAGAGAGAGTTGATTGAAGGAATGGGTGAAGTCATCAAGTATGGCTTAATTGAAGATCCAGAACTCTGGAACTTGTTATCTGAAATGGATGGTTCTGTAGAGAGTATTTTGGAGCATTCAGAAAGTTTGATTGAGCATTCTTGCCAGGTCAAGCGCAAGATGGTAGTTGAGGATGAATTAGACAATGGCATTCGTCTATATCTCAACTTTGGTCATACAATCGGCCATGCTATTGAAGCAACTGCTGGTTATGGACGTGTCATGCATGGTGAGGCAGTAGCGATGGGAATGGTTCAGGTCTCTAAAGTAGCCGAACAAAAAGGCCTCATGCCAGTGGGAATCACTCAGTCAATCCGAGAAATGTGTCAGAAATTTGGCCTTCCTGTGGATTATGAAAACTGGGATGTTGATAAGCTTTATCAGACCTTGACTCATGATAAAAAAGCGCGTGGCAACACTATGAAATTAGTCTTGGTTCCAGAACTTGGTTCAGCCACTATTCACCCCGTCTCACTCGAAGAAATGAAAGATTACTTGGTAAAATAAGGAGAATGTATGAGATATTTAACAGCAGGAGAATCACACGGTCCTCGTCTGACAGCAATTATTGAAGGGGTTCCAGCAGGTCTTCCTTTGACTGCCGAGGATATCAATGAGGATCTCAAACGTCGCCAAGGTGGTTACGGTCGTGGTGGACGCATGAAGAT
>CAURIB010000028.1:0-14422 GCA_963524795.1 uncultured Streptococcus sp. | reverse complement strand
AATTTGTTCCTGAACATTATGATTTATTTTTAGACTTGAGTCGTGAGACCAAGACGTTTTCAGGAAAAGTAACTATTACTGGTCAAGCTAAAATTGACTGTATTTCCCTTCACCAAAAAGACTTGGAAATTGTTTCAGTTGAGGTAGCAGGACAAGCTCGTCCATTTACAGTTGATAACGAAAACGAAGCCCTTCATATCCAACTTACAGAAGCAGGTTCAGTTGAATTAGTTATTGCTTTTTCAGGTAAAATCACAGACAACATGACGGGTATCTACCCTTCTTACTACACAGTTGATGGTGTCAAGAAAGAAGTTTTGTCTACTCAGTTTGAAAGCCACTTTGCCCGTGAAGCCTTCCCATGTGTGGATGAGCCAGAAGCTAAAGCAACCTTTGACCTAGCTCTTCGTTTTGACCAAGCAGAAGGTGAACTTGCCTTGTCGAACATGCCGGAAATCGATGTTGAAAACCGCAAAGAAACTGGCATTTGGAAATTTGAGACAACTCCACGTATGTCTTCTTACTTGTTAGCCTTCGTAGCTGGTGATTTACAAGGTGTAACTGCTAAGACAAAAAATGGTACTTTGGTAGGTGTTTACTCAACCAAGGCACATCCACTTTCAAACCTTGATTTCTCACTAGATATTGCTGTTCGCTCAATCGAGTTTTACGAAGACTACTATGGAGTTAAGTATCCAATCCCTCAATCTCTTCACATCGCCCTTCCTGACTTCTCAGCTGGTGCTATGGAAAACTGGGGTCTAGTCACTTACCGTGAAGTTTACTTGGTTGTGGATGAGAACTCTACCTTTGCTAGCCGTCAACAAGTTGCCCTTGTAATTGCCCATGAGCTTGCTCACCAATGGTTCGGTAACCTTGTAACTATGAAGTGGTGGGATGACCTTTGGCTCAATGAAAGTTTCGCTAACATGATGGAATACGTCTGTGTGGATGCCATCGAACCAAGCTGGAATATCTTTGAGGACTTCCAAACAGGTGGAGTACCTCTTGCTCTTGAACGCGATGCGACGGATGGCGTTCAATCTGTTCACGTTGAAGTCAAACACCCAGATGAAATCAATACGCTCTTTGATGGTGCTATCGTTTATGCCAAAGGTAGCCGCCTTATGCACATGCTTCGTCGTTGGTTAGGGGATGCTGATTTTGCCAAAGGTTTGCATGCTTACTTTGAAAAACACCAGTACAGCAATACTATTGGTCGTGACCTTTGGAATGCTCTCGGACAAGCATCTGGTCGTGATGTGGCAGCCTTTATGGATTCTTGGTTGGAGCAACCTGGTTATCCAGTCCTTACTGCCACTGTTGAAAATGATGTTTTGAAGATTTCGCAAAAACAATTCTTCATAGGTGAACACGAAGACAAGAATCGTCTCTGGGTAGTGCCTCTTAACAGTAATTGGAAAGGCTTGCCAGATACTCTCGAAACTGAAAGTATCGAAATTCCTGGTTATGCAGCGCTTCTTGCTGAAAATGAAGGAGCACTTCGTCTCAACACTGAAAATACAGCCCACTACATTACAGACTATCAAGGTCAATTACTTGATGCTGTGCTTGCAGACCTAGTAGAACTTGATAACACAAGTAAACTTCAAATCGTCCAAGAACGTCGTTTGCTAGCTGAAGCAGGACACATTTCGTACGCAGACTTGCTTCCAGTAGTGGATCAATTGGCTAAAGAAGAATCTTATCTCGTTGTTTCAGCAGTTTCACAAGTTATCGGAGCGCTTGATCGCTTTATCGATGAAGGAACAGAGGTAGAAAAAGCCTTTAAAGCCCTTATTGCTAAACTGGCTCGTTACAACTATGACCGTCTTGGCTTTGAAGCTAAAGAGGGTGAATCTGATGAAGATGAATTGGTTCGTCAATTGACAATTTCCATGATGATTCGTTCAAATGACGAGGAAGCCAGTCAAGTTGCTAGCCAAATTTTCGAAGCCCACAAGGATAATCTTTCAGGACTTCCAGCAGCTATTCGTTCACAAGTTCTCATCAATGAAATGAAACACCATGAGACTAAGGAATTGGTCGCAACTTATCTCGATCTTTATACTCATGCCACAGATGCCGCCTTTAAACGCCAATTGGCAGCTGCTCTTGCCTACAGTACAGATGCGGATAATATCCAAACCTTGATTGCTTCTTGGAAGGATAAATTTGTGGTGAAACCTCAAGATTTGTCTGCATGGTATTATCAGTTCTTAGGTCATAAGGCAACTCAGGAACCAGTTTGGGCTTGGGCGCGTGAAAACTGGGATTGGATTAAGGCTGCTCTTGGTGGAGATATGAGCTTTGATAGCTTTGTTATTCTGCCTGCCCATGTATTTAAGACAGAGCAACGCTTGACAGAATACAAGGCCTTCTTTGAGCCACAACTTTCTGACCTTGCCCTTAGCCGTAACATCGGTATGGGAATCAAGGAAATCGCAGCACGCGTTGAATTGATCAAGCGTGAAAAAGCAGCAGTTGAAGCAGCTGTTGCTCAATATAGCAAAGCTTAAAAGATTCTAGTCTAACTAGATTACAAAAACTCAACTTTCTCTTGGAAAAACAAGGGAAGTTGAGTTTTTTTTAAGATATTTTTGCTATAATAGGTATAATAAGGAGGAATTTTTGATGATCAAGATTCTATTAGTGGAAGATGACCTAGGCCTTTCAAATTCAGTCTTTGACTTTCTGGATGATTTTGCGGATGTCATGCAGGTTTTTGATGGTGAAGAAGGTCTCTATGAGGCTGAAAGTGGCGTTTATGATTTGATTCTGCTTGATTTGATGTTACCTGAAAAAAATGGTTTCCAAGTCTTGAAAGAATTGCGTGAAAAAGGTATTTCGACTCCTGTTCTGATCATGACAGCCAAGGAAAGTCTCGATGACAAAGGTCATGGATTTGAGCTTGGGGCAGATGATTATCTAACAAAACCATTCTACCTAGAAGAACTCAAGATGCGTATCCAGGCGCTTCTCAAACGTTCTGGTAAGTTCAACGAAAATACTCTTTCTTATGGTGATTTGACAGTTAATCTATCTACAAATGAGGTTAGAGTTAATGATACTGTTGTTGAACTATTAGGTAAAGAATTTGATCTTTTGGTTTATTTCCTCCAAAATCAAAATGTTATCTTACCAAAAACACAAATTTTTGACCGTTTGTGGGGATTTGACAGTGACACAACCATCTCCGTGGTAGAAGTCTATGTATCAAAAGTTCGTAAGAAATTAAAGGGCTCAGTCTTTGCTGAAAACCTCCAAACCTTACGTAGTGTTGGGTATATTTTAAAACATGTTTAAAAAAATTAAAAAGAATTGGTATGAGGAGGATTTTAGTTACTTTATTCGTAACTTTGGAGTATTTACTCTGATTTTCTCCGCTATGACCTTGATTATCTTGCAGGTTATGCATTCGAGTCTTTATACCTCAGTTGATGAGAAGCTATTGTCACTCAGTGCTAATCCTCAGGATGTTATCCAGTTGGCTGTCAACCGTGCGACAGAAGATGTAAAAGATTTGAATAGTGAATCGGTAGGGCCGCCTTCAAATAACAAACCTACAGTCAGTTCTAATACGGAAGTAATTTTATTGGACTCTAGTTTAAATCAACTAGTAGCTGGAAATCGCTTTTTAGGTCTTGATAGGGTTACATTTAATAAAAAGGATTTAAATCACATTAGACAGCTTCATGTCCAGAATAGCTATGGGCAGGATGAGATTTATCGAGTGATTCTTACTGAGATGAATATTGAATCTGTCTCGACCAATATTAAGTATGCAGCTGTTTTGATTAATACCAGTCAGCTGGAACAAATCAGTCAAAACCATGAGCAATTAATCGTAGTCGTTATGGCCAGCTTCTGGATTATATCCATTCTTGCCAGTCTTTATCTTGCTCGCGTTAGTGTCAAACCCTTGCTTGAAAGTATGCAGAAGCAGCAGAGTTTTGTCGAAAATGCCAGTCATGAGCTACGTACTCCACTTGCTGTTCTTCAAAATCGCTTGGAAACTCTTTTTCGAAAACCGGAAGCTACTATTATGGAATCTAGCGAGAGTATTGCTTCTAGTTTAGAAGAAGTTCGGAACATGCGCTTTTTAACGACCAATCTCCTAAATTTAGCCCGTCGTGATGATGGTATCAATCCTGAACTAGGAGAAGTACAGCCAGACTTCTTTAACACAACCTTTACCAACTATGAGATGATCGCATCTGAAAATAACCGCGTTTTTCATTTTGAAAATCGCATCCATCGGACCATCATAACAGACAAGCTTCTTCTTAAGCAACTGATGACTATCTTGTTTGACAATGCTGTCAAGTATACTGAAGAAGAAGGAGTTATTTATTTTGTCATCGCTGCGACAGAGCGTAATCTCTATTTGTCAGTTGCTGATGATGGAATCGGTATTTCTGCAGTAGACAAAAAGAAAATTTTTGATCGCTTTTACAGGGTTGATAAGGCTCGTACTCGCCAAAAAGGTGGCTTTGGTTTAGGGTTGTCCTTGGCAAAACAAATTGTTGACGCCCTTAAAGGTTCGATCAGTGTAAAAGACAATAAACCGCATGGTACTATTTTTGAAGTAAAAATCGCCATCCAAACACCATCCAAACGAAAAAGTAAATAAGAAAAGGCGCTGACTTAGAAAGTGATAGACCAAGTATCGCTTCTCTAGTCACAGCCATGTAGTTATCGTGTTACATAAAAAATAGGTCGGGATAAAAATCCCGACCTTTTGAATCTAATATAATTTCTTCTTAATCATAGAACGTTGGAACTTTAGAGCTACCAAACTCAAAGCAATGGCTAGACTAAAAGCCAGAACTGTGTTGAACTTGAGGGCTAAAAAGATAAAGCTAAACAAGGCTAAAAAGACGCAAAAACAAGCAATGTTTACAAAGAAAAGAACTTCCTTCAAACTAGCAACGGAAGTGGTTTCTGGAACATAGTCTTGATAGAGCGCTGTTTGAGTTTCCTCTTCTTCAAACTCATACGGTTGATATTTTCTTACGGGCATGATTCTCTCCTTAACAGTACTCTTTCATTTTACCATTTTTCAAGAAAAAAATTATTACAGTAAGGTTACAAAAAGAATAAAGTCTGTTTTCATATGATGAAACAATTTTCTTGACACTCTTCCACAAAGGTGATAGGATGAGTAAACCGTTTAAACTTTATTATTTTTCTCTTATTTCAATGAGGGGAGATTTGATGGTTGAAACGAATAAAAATCATACACAGATGCAAATAAATTTAATTTTGAGGTAAGGACAGGATTCTTTTAAATTGATTCTAGTTGTTCATGACAAGATAGTTTTCTATCTTTAGTGCTATGGTAAAGAGGAGATTTGTTCCCTCGACAACAGAATACTTAAAGGAGATTGGCATGTATCTTGCTATCAAAGAAATTTTACAGAATAAACTGCGTTACAGTTTAATTCTAACAACCATTTTTCTCATTGCTTTTATGGTCTTTTTTATGACCAGTTTGGCTATCGGGCTTGTTCGAAATAACAGGGCTGCTATTGATAATTGGCAAGCAACAGGAGTTGTGCTATCCGATTATGCAAATGATAATTTAACTGCATCCTTTATACCAGAAAAAGACTACAGAGATAAAGTGTCTAAGGATGCTGTTCCCCTAAGCTACATGTTTGCGGTGACAAACCTTGTTAATAGTAGTGACAAGATCAATGTCTCTATTTTTGGTCAAGAGTGGGACAGTTTTATCTCGCCAACCTTGATTGAAGGGCGTTACCCAGAAAATGACCAAGAAGTGGTAGTGGATCAGTCTTTTGAAAATTACAGCATCAAACTCGGGGACGCTATTCAACTCAACGGAAGTGAGACAAGTTTTAAGATTGTAGGTTTGACCAGAGAAAATAAATTTTTCACGGAACCTGTTGTCTTTACAAGTTTAACAACGTATTGGGATTTACAAGGAATAACAAAAGGCAATCGTTCGATCTCTGCATTGGTATTGCAAAATGATGTAGAAGTGACTGGCGATGGTTTGAAGCAGATTTCTATTCAAAAAATGATTTCGAAAATTCCTGGCTATACCCCTCAGGTCAATGTATTCTCAGGAATGATTCTAGCTATGATTGTCATTACAGGTCTGATTGTAGGAATTTTTATCTACATCATTACTATTCAAAAATTAGGCCTCTATGGAATTATGCGAGCGCAAGGGATTCAGATAAAATCCATCGTATGGTCCCTTTTCTGCCAAATCTTTCTCTTATCTGGTTTGGGTATAGGATTGGCTTTATTAGCCATTTGGGCTGTCATTTTAGTCTTACCTGCAACCTTCTTTTTCTACCCTAGTTGGTTGGCTTACTTTTTGTTAAGCCTGGTCATTTGCTTGATGGCACTACTAGGTGGCGTCATTTCGCTTCCGCGTCTACTTAGAGTAGATCCAATTACAGCGATTGCAGAATGATAAGGAGAATGATATGACGACATTAATTGAGATGATTCAAGTGACAAAAACTTATGGCGAAGGCAATATGAAAGTTACAGCTCTCCATGAGACCAATTTTCAGCTAAACGCTGGGGAGTTTGTAGCGATTGTGGGGCCTTCTGGATCAGGTAAAACAACCTTTTTAACGACTCTAGGCCAACTTCAGGAAGCTTCAAGTGGAAAGATTCTAGTAAAGGGAAAAGAAACTGGGCATTTATCTGAAAAAGAAAAAACGGATTTGCGCTTTAGTGAATTTGGTTTTATCCTCCAGGCTTCAAATTTGATTCCATTTTTAACGGTTAAGGAGCAATTAGATTTAATTGACCGTTTGGATAAAAAGAAATCAGAAAAATGTGACCGACAAGAGTTGTTCAGTTTGTTAGACTTGGAAAAGGTTCAAAATCACTATCCCAAAGCTCTCTCTGGTGGTGAACGCCAACGAGCTGCAATTGCTAGAGCCCTTTATAATAATCCTAGTATCGTACTTGCTGACGAACCGACAGCCAGTCTTGATACCCAAAGAGCTTATCAAGTGACAGATATGTTGTCTTCAATTGCCCATGAGCAAGGCAGGGGTGTTGTCATGATTACACATGATACTCGCTTGCTAGATAAGGTTGACCGTATTTATGTTATGAATGACGGACGACTAGCTGAAAAAACACAAGCATAAATCTAAAAAGTGAACTGCCATTGATGCGGTTCACTTTTTTTGAAATTTCCAGTAATAAGACACACTTTTCTATATAGCTGATTTTGCAGAAATGTGGTATAATTTTCTTTATGGAAAAGATTATCATTACAGCAACTGCTGAAAGTATTGAACAAGTAAAACAGCTACTTGAAGCTGGTGTCGACCGCATTTATGTCGGTGAGAAAGATTTTGGTCTTCGTTTGCCAACTACCTTTAGTCATGAAGAATTGCGTGAAATCGCAAAAATTGTTCATGATGCCGGTAAGGAATTAATCGTTGCGGTCAATGCTCTTATGCACCAAGACATGATGGACCGTATCAAGCCATTCTTGGACTTTTTAGAAGAAATCAAAACGGACTACATCACTGTTGGAGACGCAGGTGTTTTTTATGTGGTTAACCGTGATAACTATTCTTTCAAAACGATTTACGATGCCTCAACCATGGTCACAAGCAGTCGTCAGATTAACTTCTGGGGACAAAAAGCAGGAGCGTCAGAAGCAGTTTTGGCGCGTGAAATCCCATCTGCAGAACTTTTCAAAATGCCTGAAATTTTAGAAATTCCTGCTGAAGTCTTGGTATACGGTGCTAGTGTCATCCACCATTCGAAGCGTCCACTTTTGCAAAACTACTACAATTTCACACAGATTGATGATGAAAAATCTCGTCAACGTGATTTGTTCTTAGCTGAGCCAAGTGACCCAGAGAGCCATTATTCTATTTTTGAAGACAATCATGGAACTCATATCTTTGCTAATAATGACCTTGATTTGATGACCAAGTTGACTGAGTTGGTAGAACATGGTTTCACTCATTGGAAGCTTGAAGGTCTCTACACTCCAGGCCAAAATTTTGTAGAAATTGCAAAACTCTTTATTCAAGCGCGCAATTTGATTCAAGAAGGTAACTTTACACATGACCAGGCCTTCTTGTTGGATGAGCAAGTCCGTAAACTCCATCCAAAAAATCGTTTCTTGGATACTGGTTTCTACGATTACGATCCTGATATGGTTAAATAGAATTCACAAAACCCGACATAAAATGTTCGGGTTTTTCTAGTGCAAGGATGAATTTGAAGCGTATTCATGATATAATAGAAGTAGCTCTATTTGGAGGTGTATAAGTGGAAAATCTGAAAAAAATGGCAGGGATTAAAGCTGCCGAGTTCGTCAAAGATGGTATGGTTGTCGGGCTTGGAACAGGCTCAACTGCCTATTATTTCGTAGAGGAGATCGGACGTAGAATTAAAGAAGAAGGACTTCAAATTACAGCCGTAACAACCTCGAGTGTAACGACAAAACAGGCACAAGGATTAAATATCCCACTTAAGTCGATTGATGAGGTGGATGAGGTTGATGTGACTGTTGATGGAGCTGATGAGGTAGATCGCCAGTTTAATGGTATCAAAGGAGGCGGTGGGGCGCTTCTAATGGAAAAAGTAGTTGCGACACCAACCAAACAGTATATCTGGGTTGTTGATGAGAGCAAACTCGTTGAGAAACTCGGAGCCTTTAAACTACCTGTAGAGGTTGTTCAGTACGGTGCCGAACAAGTCTTTCGTCGATTTGAGCGTGCAGGCTATAAACCGAGCTTCCGTGAAAAGGATGGTCAACATTTTGTGACGGATATGCAGAACTTTATCATTGACCTCGCCTTGGATGTGATTGAAGATCCAATTGCTCTTGGGCAAGAATTGGATCACGTCGTTGGTGTCGTTGAGCACGGCTTGTTTAACCAAATGGTGGATAAGGTCATCGTTGCTGGACAAAATGGCCTTCAGATTTTAACTTCAACAAAAGCAAAATAATCAAAATAAAAAGGAGACACACTATGCCAAAATTTAATCGTATTCATTTGGTGGTACTGGATTCTGTAGGGATTGGTGCAGCGCCAGATGCTAATAACTTTGTCAATGCAGGAGTGCCAGACGGAGCTGCAGACACACTTGGGCACATTTCAAAAGCTGTAGGTTTGAATGTACCAAATATGGCAAAACTTGGCCTTGGTAACATTCCTCGCGAAACGCCTCTGAAAACTGTACCAGCTGAAAGCAATCCAACTGGTTATGCAACTAAGCTTGAAGAAGTATCACTTGGTAAAGATACCATGACTGGTCACTGGGAAATCATGGGACTTAATATCACAGAACCATTTGATACTTTCTGGAATGGATTCCCTGAAGAAATTATCACAAAAATCGAAGAATTTTCAGGGCGCAAGGTCATTCGTGAAGCCAACAAACCTTACTCAGGAACAGCTGTTATCGATGATTTTGGACCACGTCAGATGGAAACTGGGGAATTGATTATCTATACTTCAGCTGACCCTGTTTTGCAAATTGCTGCCCACGAAGATATCATTCCTTTGGATGAATTGTACCGTATCTGTGAATACGCTCGTTCGATTACCCTTGAGCGTCCTGCTCTTCTAGGTCGTATCATTGCCCGCCCATATGTTGGTGAGCCAGGTAACTTCACTCGTACAGCAAATCGTCGTGACTTGGCTGTATCTCCATTTGCGCCAACAGTTTTGGATAAATTGAACGAAGCTGGTATCGATACCTATGCAGTTGGTAAAATTAACGATATCTTTAACGGCGCTGGTATCAACCATGACATGGGCCACAACAAGTCAAACAGCCATGGAATTGATACATTATTGAAGACCATGGGACTTGCTGAGTTTGAAAAAGGATTCTCTTTCACAAACTTAGTTGACTTTGATGCCCTTTACGGCCACCGCCGCAATGCTCATGGTTACCGTGATTGCTTGCATGAGTTCGATGAGCGCTTGCCTGAAATTATCGCAGCTATGAGAGAGGATGACCTTCTCTTGATTACTGCTGACCATGGAAATGACCCAACCTATGCAGGAACAGACCACACTCGTGAATACATCCCACTTTTGGTCTACAGCCCATCACTAAAAGGAAATGGACACCTACCAATCGGTCATTTTGCTGATATTTCTGCGACAATCGCTGATAACTTTGGCGTAGATAAGGCTATGATTGGTGAAAGCTTCTTAGATAAATTGGTTTAAGATGACTCGCTTGGCATTACTGGTTAGAGGGATCAATGTCGGTGGAAAACATAAGGTGGTTATGGCCCAGCTTCGTCAAGAATTGACAGAGTTGGGATTGGAAAATGTTGAAACCTACATCAATAGTGGCAATATTTTCTTTGACTCAAGTATCTCGAAGACTCAACTAGTGGAGATCTTACAGGCTTTCTTTGACAAGCATTATCCATTTATCCAACATTTTTCCTTGTTAAGTCAAGAAGATTACGAAGAGGAGCTTAGAACTCTTCCGGAATGGTGGTTCCAAGAAATGGCTCGAAAGGATGTTCTCTTTTATACTGAGGGACTGGATAACAAGCAAGTCATTGAGAAAGTCGAAAGTATGAAACTGGTAGATGAAGTGCTTCATTTCGGGAAACTGGGAATATTCTGGGGCAAATTCTCAGAAGAAACCTATAGCAAAACAGCCTATCACAAGTACCTGCTTAAGATGCCTTTCTATCGTAATATTACTATTCGAAATGCAAAAACCTTTGACAAAATCGGTCAATTTTTAAAAGATTATAAAGGATACAGAAAATGACATTATTAGCAAAAATCAATGAAACAGCTTCTTTCTTAAAAGAAAAGGGAGTAGAAGCACCAGAGTTCGGCTTGATTCTTGGATCAGGACTTGGAGAACTTGCTGAAGAAATTGAAAATCCAGTTGTGGTAGACTATGCTGAGATTCCAAACTGGGGACGTTCTACTGTTGTTGGACACGCTGGAAAATTGGTTTACGGTGAGCTTGCAGGACGTAAGGTTTTAGCACTTCAAGGACGCTTCCATTTCTATGAAGGAAATCCGCTTGAAGTCGTGACTTTCCCAGTTCGTGTCATGAAAGTTTTGGGCTGTGAAGGTGTGATTGTAACCAACGCTGCTGGAGGTATCGGCTTTGGTCCTGGTACTTTGATGGCTATCACTGACCACATCAATATGACAGGCCAAAACCCTCTAATCGGTGAAAACTTAGATGACTTCGGTCCACGTTTCCCAGACATGTCAAAAGCTTACACTCCAGAATATCGTGCTACAGCTCATGCAGTTGCTGAAAAGCTTGGTGTTAAACTTGATGACGGTGTTTATATCGGTGTAACTGGTCCAACTTATGAAACTCCAGCTGAAATCCGTGCTTATAAGACACTTGGTGCAGACGCTGTCGGAATGTCAACCGTTCCTGAAGTTATCGTTGCAGCACACTCTGGCTTGAAGGTTCTTGGTATTTCATGTATTACCAACTTTGCGGCTGGTTTCCAAGAAGAACTCAACCACGAAGAAGTGGTAGAAGTGACCGAACGTGTCAAAGGCGACTTTAAAGGCTTGCTGAAAGCGATTCTTGCAGAATTGTAAGACTATGAGAGTACGACTCCAAAGTATTCCCTATGGACTGAGGGTGCTTCTAGCCACTTTATCATTAGGAATAGGGACGGGTCTGGTCGGAATTGCCTGTCATTATCTACTAGAAGGGGTGCAAGGGCTGGCCTTTGGCCAAGATAAGTCGGATTTACTCCAGCAATTTCAAGAAGCTGGAGGTCTCCGTAGATTTTTGGTCTTATGTGTGACTGGATGCTTGGCAGCTGGTTTTTGGTATGTCTTGCAAAAGCGTTGTAAGATTCTGTCTATTCGCCAGCAAATTGACCTAGCTGGAGATAGGGAGCCAGCGTTCTTAGCCCACCTCCTTCATGCAGGGATGCAGGTTGCGATTGTTGGAGCAGGTGCATCGGTCGGAAAAGAAGGAGCCCCACGAGAGGTCGGGGCTCTTCTAGCTGGTCGCTTGGCGAAAGGTTTTTCTCTAGCCCTCAAAGAGCGAAAAGTCTTGATTGCCTGTGGTGCTGGAGCTGGTTTAGCTGCGGTCTATCAAGTTCCCTTTGCCAGTAGTTTGTTCGTCTTTGAGACCTTAGGACTCGCCTACAGTTGGCAGAACCTTCTACTGGTTTTGACCAGCACTTATCTGGCCACCTGGGTCGCTCAGTCCATCGTTGGTCAGGAGGCTATTTATCACCTGTTCGCAGTCTCATGGTCGGCTAGCAGTTTCTTACAGGCTATTGTGATTGCTTTCTTGGTTACTCCCTTGGCTCTGGTCTTTGCTTTCCTCGCCAAGCGGGCTAGTCACAAACGGCGGAAGGATGGGACGATTCTTTGGGCTCTTCCTCTAGCCTTTCTAGTGCTGGGGAGCCTAGTAGCCTTTTTCCCTATCTTTATGGGAAATGGCCAGATACTAGCGCAAGCCCTCTTGTCTAGCCAGTCGATTCCTTATCTTCCACTGGCTCTTGCAGTGAAGGGGATTCTGGTTTATCTCCTCTTGCACAATGGTGCTTATGGGGGAACTTTGACACCATCATTTGCCTTAGGGATTGGCTCTGGCTGCCTAGTGACCTTGCTTTTGACTGTAGTTGGGATTCATCTGGATCCTGCTCTAGGGATGTTACTAGGAGCGACCGTCTTTTTAGGGACGATCTTAAAAGCTCCTCTGACAGCTATTGCCCTGAGCCTTGGATTTACAGGCCAAACTTGGAGTTTGACAATTCCGCTTGTACTTGCAGCTAGTCTGTCTTACGTGATTCGAAAGAGATGGGAGAAGAAACGATGAAGGTACATTTTGTACTGCATGAAACCTTTGAAGTGCCGGGCGCTTATCTAAAATGGGCGCAGGAGCGTGGCCATCAAGTGACCACGACCAAAGTCTATGAGAATGAAGCCTTACCAGAGACAGTGGATGAGATCGACTTTTTGATCGTAATGGGAGGACCTCAATCGCCAGATGAAGATCGGGAAACTTTTCCATACTATGATCCTCAGGCAGAGATTGAGCTGATTCAAAAGGCAATGAAGGCAGATCGTTATATTGTTGGTGTCTGTCTTGGTGCTCAACTCTTGTCTGTTGCTTATGGCGCAGAGTATGAACATAGTCCAGAGCGTGAGATTGGTGTTTTTCCAATAACGCTAACTGAAGCTGGATTAAAAGACAATCATGTCAAAGTTTTTGGACAAACTTTAAATACCGGCCACTGGCATGGAGATATGCCAGGTTTGACAAAGGATGCTGTCGTCCTTGCGACCAGTCAAGGTTGTCCATGTCAAATTATTCGCTTTAGTCCTAAACACTATGCCTTCCAAGCTCATTTGGAATTTGACCCAGAAGCAGTTGATCTCTTGATTGCTGCGGATGGTGAAGAAGTCTTGGAAGAACAAAGTCAAAAATTGACCTACGTTCAAAAGCCTGGAGTTATTCGTGCATATGATTATCAAGATATGAATGCAAAACTCTATGCATTTTTGGATTCATTAACAAATTAAAAACAACAGAAAGGTAGAGCATGTGTTCAGATTTGAACATAAGCGGAAAGCTTTTCTAATTACTCAATTAAAAAAGAAAGGATGGGAAGTTCGGGTTTGAAATTGAACCCGGGCTAGATGCTGTGTAAAAAAGATAAATCCTCTTAGATGCGAGGCATCTTTGTCGGATTTCCTATTTTTACTTTGCCTCTTTTACGCCCTTGGTATCTTATATTATGTCTATCCATATTGCTGCTAAGCAGGGTGAAATTGCTGATAAAATTCTTCTTCCTGGAGATCCTCTTCGTGCGAAATTTATCGCTGAGAATTTCCTTGAAGATGCTGTTTGCTTTAACGAAGTCCGTAACATGTTTGGTTACACTGGGACTTACAATGGCCATCGTGTATCTGTTATGGGAACAGGGATGGGAATGCCATCAATCTCCATCTATGCGCGTGAATTGATTGTCGATTACGGTGTGAAGAAATTGATCCGTGTCGGAACTGCTGGTTCTTTGAATGAGGATGTTCACGTCCGTGAATTGGTCTTGGCGCAAGCAGCTGCTACCAACTCAAACATCATCCGTAACGACTGGCCACTATATGATTTTCCACAAATCGCTAGCTTTGATTTACTAGATAAAGCCTACCATATCGCCAAAGATCTTGGTATGACCACTCACGTTGGTAATGTCTTGTCTTCAGATGTCTTTTACTCAAATTACTTTGAGAAGAATATCGAACTTGGTAAGTGGGGAGTGAAAGCAGTGGAGATGGAAGCAGCAGCCCTTTACTATCTTGCTGCCCAACACCATGTTGATGCTCTTGCTATCATGACTATTTCAGATAGTTTGGTTAATCCAGATGAAGATACAACTGCAGAAGAACGTCAAAACACCTTCACTGATATGATGAAGGTTGGT
>CAURIB010000027.1:0-14767 GCA_963524795.1 uncultured Streptococcus sp. | reverse complement strand
CCTACTATCTGCATGAGAAAGTCAGTGGTAAAGTAACAGACCGTGTGCATCGCTTTAAGGATTATTTGCCAGATTATTTCCCACTGGTACACCCGTCACCTCGGAACCAAATCTGGATGAAAAAGAATCCTTGGTTTGAAGCAGATGTTTTGCCTGACTTGAAAGAAAGAATTCAAAAAATTCTCGGAGAAGAAAAATGAAAGAAATTACTTTTAATGATTTTTACCAACTATACCAGAAAGAGTCGCTTTCTGTATTAGATGTGAGAGAAGTAGAGGAATTTGAGACTCTTCATTTAGAAGGCGCTCGTAATTTACCTCTCAGCCAATTAGCTGATACATATAAACAACTAGATAAGGATAATCTTTACTACGTGATTTGTAAATCAGGAATGCGTTCAGCACGCGCTTGTCAATTTTTAGCAGAGCAAGGCTATGAAGTTATCAATGTCCAAGGTGGCATGGATGCTTTAGAATAAGAGAAACTCCCTTTGAGACTGAAATAGAAAAGGTCTCGAAGGGAATTATTTTGCTCTAAAATTCCGAAAATTGAAAACATTTTAGAATTATTTCGAGATAGCCTTTTCATGCCTTTAAACATGTTATACTAAGAAAGTATTTTAATTTTATAAGGAGAGTTTATGGCTAAAAAAGGTGCTTTAACAGGATTACTCCTGTTTGGAATATTTTTTGGTGCGGGTAATTTGATTTTCCCCCCTACCCTAGGTGCTCAATCTGGGGAACACTTTCTCCCTGCCATTGCAGGATTTGTACTTTCAGGTGTCGGACTTGCCGTCTTGACCTTGATCATCGGAACCTTGAATCCTAAGGGCTATATCTATGAGATTTCTAAAAAGATTTCCCCTTGGTTTGCAACGATTTATCTAGCAGTTTTGTACTTGTCGATTGGTCCATTCTTTGCCATTCCACGTACTGCAACAACTTCTTATGCAGTAGGGATTAGTCCCCTCTTGGCAGATGCTGACAAAGGTCTAGGCTTGATTGTCTTTACCCTTATCTACTTTGTTGCAGCATACTTAATCGCGCTTAATCCTTCAAAGATCTTGGATCGTATCGGTCGTATTTTGACTCCAGTTTTTGCCCTCTTGATCATCATCTTGGTAATCCTTGGAGCCTTCAAATATGGTGGAAATACTCCACAAGCAGCTACCGAGGCTTATCAGGCTTCAGCATTTGGAGCAGGATTCCTTGAAGGATATAATACTCTAGATGCTCTTGCCTCTGTTGCCTTCAGTGTAATCGCGGTTCAAACCTTGAAACAACTTGGATTTTCAAGTAAAAAAGAATATATCTCAACCATTTGGGTAGTCGGAATTGTCGTAGCACTTGGCTTTAGTGCTCTATACATTGGCCTAGGTTTCCTTGGAAATCACTTCCCAATGACAGAAGAAGCGATGAAGGGTGGAACTCCAGGGGTTTATATCTTGTCACAAGCGACCCAAGAAATCTTTGGTTCAACAGCTCAATTATTCCTAGCAGCCATGGTAACAGTAACTTGCTTCACAACGACTGTAGGGTTGATTGTTTCAACTGCTGAATTCTTTAACGGACGTTTCCCACAAATCAGCTATAAGGTTTATGCGACTGTCTTTACCTTGATTGGTTTTGCAATTGCCAACCTTGGTCTTGATGCAATCATCAAATATTCTATCCCTGTCCTAGTTATCTTGTATCCAATTACCATTGTGATTGTTATGATTGTGATTGTGAACAAGTTTGTACCACTTTCAAAACCAGGCATGCAATTGACGATGGGACTGGTAACAGCTATTGCCGTAGCTAGTGTCTTGGGAAGTTCATTTGAAGTGACCTTCCTTGCCAATATTGTGAATGCTCTACCATTTGCTAAGGCTTCATTGCCATGGTTAGTACCAGCGATTATTGGGATTTTACTTTCTCTTGTTCTTCCTAACAAACAAGAAAGCGAAACTTTTGAGATGTAATAAAAAAATCTTGGCTCTATTGGGCCAAGGTTTTTATATTCTATAAATCTTAGTCGGTTTTTTCAGTAAATCCGAGTTCAGTTATCAATTTTTTAGAAGCAGCAAAACTGATCATTTTCCCAACCCCAGCATATTCTTTAGGGAAGGCTTTTCTGAGTTCATCAATATTAGCGACTGTAAAATCAAATTCTGTATCTTGAACGACTTTCCCATCTTGAATTTCAATGGTCTGCCGAACACCCTGGATGCCATTATAGCCTTTGTAGGTTTCTTCAACCAAGTCTTTAAGTTCTTCTGGCGTTTTGTTGAAAGATTCTGGATCATAGATATTATGACCTGATTGTTTTAATACTTTGTCTCCTTCAACACTATAAGTCAGGGTAGAAGTAAAGCCAGGACGAGTATCATTGACAAAGGTAGCAGTTTTTACCTCAGCTTTTGTTTCTGAGTTTTCAAGCGTGTTTTTTTCCTCCTTGCTAGGGCTAGAGGAAGTAGTTGTTGATTGTTTAGAACATCCTAACAAGACAAGCAAAGATAGAACTAGACAGAGGCTAGCTTTGAAATATTTCTTCATGTCTTTTTTCCTTTCATCATAAATTTAATATCATTATAGCACAGCCATTTTTTGGAATCAAAGTATTAGGTGTCGTTCTTTTTTACACATATTCAGATGGGAAAAGTGATATAATGGTAGGAAGAGGTGAAGAAATGAATCAAACTGTAGAATATATCAAAGAACTAACTGCTATTGCGTCACCAACAGGTTTTACGCGTGAAATTACGAATTATCTAGTTGAGACGCTTGAAAAACTAGGTTATCAACCAATCCGTACTGCTAAAGGTGGTGTCAACGTTACTGTCAAAGGTAAAAATGACGAGCAACAGCGTTATGTGACTGCCCATGTAGATACCTTGGGCGCTATCGTTCGCGCTGTTAAACCAGACGGTCGTCTTAAGATGGACCGTATTGGTGGTTATCCTTGGAATATGATTGAAGGCGAAAACTGTGCAGTTCATGTGGCTAGTACAGGTAAGACTATTTCAGGTACCATTTTGATCCACCAAACTTCTTGTCACGTCTATAAGGATGCTGGCACTGCTGAACGCACGCAGGACAATATGGAAGTTCGATTGGATGAAAAAGTGACCAATGAAAAAGAAACACGCGCACTCGGGATTGAAGTTGGAGATTTTATCAGCTTTGACCCTCGAACAATCGTGACTGAGACAGGCTTTATCAAGTCTCGTCATTTGGATGACAAGGTCAGTGCAGCTATTCTCCTCAATCTCCTCAAAGTATACAAAGAAGAAGGGATTGAGCTTCCTGTTACTACGCATTTTGCCTTCTCAGTCTTTGAAGAAGTGGGGCATGGTGCTAACTCAAGCATTCCTAGTCAGGTTGTTGAGTATCTTGCAGTAGACATGGGAGCGATGGGAGATGACCAGCAGACAGATGAGTACACAGTCTCTATCTGTGTCAAAGATGCTTCTGGACCGTATCACTACGAGTTCCGCCAACATCTGGTTGCTCTAGCAAAAGAGCAAGACATCCCGTTTAAATTAGACATCTATCCATTTTACGGTTCGGATGCTTCTGCAGCCATGTCAGCTGGAGCAGAGGTCAAGCATGCCCTTCTAGGAGCTGGTATTGAGTCTAGCCACTCTTACGAGCGTACTCATATCGATTCTGTAGTGGCTACTGAGCGTATGGTAGATGCTTATCTCAAGAGTGACTTGGTGGACTAAGATGTGCTTGATTTGTGATCGAATTGAATTGATTAAGTCAGGGGAAAATCCCTACTTTGTAAAAGAACTGGAAACAGGCTATGTTGTCATTGGAGACCACCAGTACTTTGAAGGCTACACGCTCTTTCTAGCCAAGGAACATGTTACGGAATTACATCATCTACATCCAAGTGTCAAACTTCGCTTTTTAGAGGAAATGAGCCTAGTTCAGGAAACTGTCTCTAAGGCCTTTTCTGCTCAAAAGATGAATGTAGAGTTGTTAGGAAATGGAGATGCACACGCTCACTGGCATATTTTCCCTAGACGAGAGGGTGATATGAAGGGACACGGTCTTAATGGTCGTGGTCCAGTTTGGTGGGTTCCTTGGGAAGAAATGGTCGCTGAAGAATATCAGGTTAAGGGAAGCAAATTAGAAGGTTTGGTTGAAACCTTATCTGAAACTTTGGACCAAATGATAGAAATGAAGGGATAAACAATGAAAAAAAGATACCTTGTATTATCAGGATTGCTAGCCTTGACATTGGCAGCTTGTTCGCAAGAAAATCCAGCGACTTCAGAAACACAGACTTCAACTGAAGAAAAAACCGTCCAAGAAGGAACTGTCGGTAGTAAATCTCAGGAAGCAAGCCAGAAAAAGGCAGAAGTAGTTAATAAGGGAGATTACTATAGCGTTCAAGGGAAGTACGATGAGATTGTTATCGCTAATAAGCATTATCCCTTGTCTAAGGACTATAATCCTGGAGAAAATCCTACAGCAAAGGCTGAGTTGTTGAAGCTCATTGCTGCCATGCAGGAAGCAGGTTTCCCAATCAGTGACCACTATAGTGGTTTCAGAAGTTATGAAACTCAAACTCAACTTTATCAGGACTATGTCAACCAAGACGGAAAGGCAGAGGCTGACCGCTATTCTGCACGACCTGGATATAGTGAACACCAAACTGGTCTTGCTTTCGACCTTATTGGCACAGATGGAGATTTAGTGACAGAAGAAAAAGCTGCCCAATGGCTTTTAGATCATGCTGCAGACTATGGATTTGTCGTTCGTTACCTCAAAGGTAAAGAAAAAGAAACAGGCTATATGGCTGAAGAATGGCACCTTCGCTATGTCGGAAAAGAAGCCAAGGATATTGCTGCTAGTGGTCTCAGTTTGGAAGAGTATTACGGCTTTGAAGGTGGGGACTATGTTGATTAGTCGCAAAACATCTTGCAAGAATGCTTGAAATTTGATAAAATGATTAATAATTAAATAGGAATCTGCAAGACTAGTATCTCAGGGGAAGTATATCAGGGAGGAGAGCCGTGACTGAAAGCTCTCTATATGAAAGCTGGGTGAATTCACTTGCCTATGGATTCAGAAATAAAGGTCTGACTTGTCAGATGAAAACGGATGGTACCGCGTGTCAACGCTCCGATTATGGAGTTTTTGGCATGTGGTTTTCTTTTTATCTACGAGAGACTGATGGAGGAATTATGTCAACTATTGAAGAACAATTAAAAGCGCTTCGTGAAGAAACGCTAGCTAGCCTGAAGCAGATTTCTGCTGAAAATGAAAAAGAGATGCAAGAATTGCGTGTCTCTGTCCTTGGTAAAAAGGGTTCCCTTACTGAAATTCTCAAAGGGATGAAGGATGTATCTGCTGAGATGCGTCCAATTATCGGAAAACACGTCAATGAAGCGCGTGATGTTTTGACAGCTGCATTTGAAGAATCAGCTAAGCTCTTGGAAGAAAAGAAAGTTGAAGCTCAACTAGCAAGTGAAAGCATCGATGTGACGCTTCCAGGTCGTCCAGTTGCGACTGGTCACCGTCACGTTCTCACACAAACCAGTGAAGAAATCGAAGATATTTTCATCGGTATGGGTTATCAAGTTGTGGATGGATTTGAAGTAGAACAAGACTACTACAACTTCGAGCGTATGAACCTTCCAAAAGATCACCCAGCCCGTGATATGCAGGACACTTTCTACATCACAGAAGAAATCTTGCTCCGTACCCACACGTCTCCAGTTCAGGCGCGTGCGATGGATGCCCATGACTTCTCCAAAGGTCCTTTGAAAATGATCTCACCAGGACGTGTATTCCGTCGTGATACAGACGATGCGACCCACAGTCACCAATTCCACCAAATCGAAGGCTTGGTTGTTGGGAAGAACATTTCTATGGCAGACCTTCAAGGAACCCTGCAGTTGATTGTCCAAAAAATGTTTGGTGAAGAGCGTCAAATTCGTTTGCGTCCATCTTATTTCCCATTCACAGAGCCATCTGTTGAGGTAGATGTTTCTTGCTTCAAGTGTGGTGGAGAAGGCTGTAACGTATGTAAGAAAACAGGTTGGATCGAAATTATGGGTGCCGGTATGGTTCACCCACGTGTCCTTGAAATGAGTGGTATCGATGCGACTGTTTACTCTGGATTTGCCTTTGGTCTTGGACAAGAGCGTGTAGCTATGCTCCGTTACGGAATCAACGATATCCGTGGATTCTACCAAGGAGATGTACGCTTCTCAGAACAGTTTAAATAAGATTGAAACCTGAAACACAATCCTATACAGTTCTAGTCATTTTCTCTCGCTGAGAAATGGTAAGGACTGACTCGAAGAAAAAGAAAGGAATTGAAAAGGTCTCACTTATTGAGATCTTATGCTCAGAATTATGTTAGTATCATACAAATGGTTAAAAGAATTGGTGGACATTGCTGTGCCATCACAAGAGTTGGCTGAAAAAATGTCAACTACAGGGATCGAGGTAGAAGGTGTGGAATCACCTGCTGCTGGTCTCTCAAAAATTGTCGTCGGTGAGATCTTGTCTTGCGAAGATGTGCCAGAAACTCACCTTCATATTTGTCAGGTTAACGTTGGCGAAGAAGAAGCCCGTCAAATCGTCTGTGGAGCACCAAATGTGCGTGCAGGTATCAAGGTTATGGTGGCTCTTCCAGGTGCCCGTATTGCGGATAACTACAAAATCAAAAAAGGGAAAATCCGTGGTTTAGAGTCACTAGGAATGATCTGTTCACTTGGTGAATTGGGAATTTCTGACTCGGTTGTGCCTAAGGAATTCGCAGATGGTATCCAAATCTTGCCAGAAAATGCCGTTCCAGGTGAGGAAGTCTTCTCATATCTAGACTTGGATGATGAAATCATCGAACTGTCTATCACACCAAACCGTGCAGATGCCCTTTCTATGCGTGGAGTGGCTCACGAAGTGGCAGCTATCTATGATAAGGCAGTCAACTTTAAAGAATTTACTCTTTCAGAAACTGACCAAGCTGCAGCAGATGCTCTTTCTGTGGGCATTGAGACAGACAAGGCGCCTTACTATGCCGCTCGTATCTTGGACAATGTGACTATCGCACCAAGTCCACAATGGTTGCAAAACCTCCTCATGAACGAGGGTATTCGTCCGATTAATAACGTGGTCGACGTGACCAACTACATCCTACTTTACTTTGGTCAACCTATGCATGCCTTTGACTTGGATACCTTTGAAGGAAATGACATCCGTGTGCGTGAGGCGCGTGCTGGTGAAAAACTAGTAACCTTGGATGGGGAAGAGCGTGAACTTGCAGAAACTGACCTAGTCATTACTGTTGCTGATAAACCAGTAGCTCTTGCAGGTGTCATGGGCGGTCAAGCAACAGAAATCTCTGAGAAATCTAGTCGTGTCGTCCTTGAAGCTGCTGTCTTCAATGGTAAATCTATCCGTAAGACCAGCGGTCGTCTTAACCTTCGTTCTGAGTCATCTTCTCGCTTTGAAAAAGGTATCAATGTGGCAACCGTTAATGAAGCCCTTGATGCGGCGGCTAGCATGATTGCTGAACTTGCTGGTGCTACAGTGCGTAAGGGTATCGTTTCAGCGGGTGAGCTTGATACCTCTGATGTGGAAGTTTCTTCAACTCTTGCTGATGTTAACCGTGTCCTTGGTACAGAACTTTCTTACGCGGATGTAGAAGACGTCTTCCGTCGTCTTGGCTTTGGCCTTTCTGGAAATGCAGATAGCTTTACAGTCAGCATCCCACGTCGCCGTTGGGATATCACTATCGAAGCGGACCTCTTTGAAGAAATCGCCCGAATTTATGGTTATGACCGCTTGCCAACCAGTCTTCCAAAAGATGATGGGACAGCCGGTGAATTAACAGCTACACAAAAGCTTCGCCGTCAAGTTCGTACCATTGCAGAAGGTGCTGGATTGACAGAAATCATCACCTATGCACTGACAACTCCTGAAAAAGCAGTGGAGTTCACGACTGCACCAAGTAACTTAACGGAGCTCATGTGGCCAATGACTGTGGACCGTTCTGTCCTCCGTCAAAATATGGTTTCAGGTATTTTAGATACCGTTGCTTACAACGTAGCGCGTAAGAATAAAAACTTGGCCCTTTACGAGATTGGAAAAGTCTTTGAACAAACAGGAAATCCAAAAGAAGAGCTGCCAAATGAAATCAACAGCTTTGCTTTTGCATTGACAGGTTTAGTCGCTGAAAAAGACTTCCAAACTACAGCCGTTCCGGTTGATTTCTTCTATGCTAAGGGAATTCTGGAAGCTCTATTTGCTCGTTTGGGTCTTGAAGCGACCTATACAGCAACGCAAGAGATTAAGAGTCTTCACCCAGGACGTACAGCCTTGATTTCACTCGGTGATCAAGTAGTCGGTTTCCTCGGTCAAGTGCATCCAGTCACTGCTAAGGCTTATGATATCCCTGAAACTTATGTAGCCGAGCTTAACCTTTCGGCTATTGAAGCAGCCCTTCAACCAGCAGCAGCCTTTGTGGAGATTACTAAATTCCCAGCAGTCAGCCGTGATATCGCTCTTCTCCTCAAGGCAGAAGTGACTCACCAAGAGGTGGTCGATGCTATTCAAGCTGCGGGCGTGAAACGTTTGACAGACATCAAACTCTTTGACGTCTTCGCAGGTGAAAAACTGGGTATCGGAATGAAGTCCATGGCTTACAGCTTGACCTTCCAAAATCCAGAAGATAGCTTGACAGACGAAGAAGTCGCACGCTACATGGAAAAAATTCAAGCATCACTTGAAGAAAAAGTGAATGCAGAAGTGCGTTAACAGTCAAAAGAAGCTGGGACAAAAGTCCTGGCCTCTCAATTGTCTTTGGATTGTCGAGCAAGACGCAGTGGTTGAGTGGGCTCTACTACGCTGATTTCATCAGCTTTTACAGCCCTACTCAACTGTGCGGAGGTGGGACGACGAAATCGAATTCTAACGAATTACCGATTTCTGTCCCACTCTCTTTTTAGTCTTTATAAGCTACAATTCCAATAATAGTGTCAACTGCACGTTCCATAGTTTGAAGGCTAACGTATTCAAAACGTCCGTGCATATTCTCGCCACCAGCGAAGATATTTGGCGTTGGAATTCCCATAAAGGAAATCTTAGAACCATCAGTTCCACCACGAATCGGTTCTATAATAGGTGTGATACCAAGGTCTTCCATTACTGCTTTAGCAATGGTTACTGGTGTCATATCCTTTTCGATGACTTCTTTCATGTTGTAGTACTGGTCTGTCAATGTTAAAGTAACACGATCACTACCAAGTTCTTGGTTCATCTTATCAGCAATAGCTTGCATAGCAGCTTTACGTGCTTCGAAGTTTTCTTTTTCGAAGTCACGAATAATGTAGCTAGCACGCGCTTCCTCAACAGTTCCTGTTACATCCATGAGATGGTAGAAACCTTGGTACTCCTCAGTCAACTCAGGTCGGTCACCAGCTGGAAGGTGGTTGTGGAAATCAATCGCCAACTGAAGGGCGTTAACCATTTGTCCTTTGGCCGTTCCTGGGTGAACATTACGACCTTGGAAGTGAAGTTCAGCACCTGCAGCAGAGAAGGTTTCATACTGAAGTTCACCAAGAGGACCGCCGTCGACTGTATAAGCAAAGTCAACATTGAAATCTTCTGCATCAAATTTATTGGCACCAACTCCGATTTCTTCATCAGGTCCGAAGCCAACACGGATTTCACAGTGTTTAATCTCAGGATGAGCAGTCAAGTATTCGATGGCTGTCATGATTTCAGCGATACCAGATTTATCATCAGCCCCGAGAAGGGTAGTTCCATCAGTTGTAACCAAGGTTTGCCCTAGATATTTCTCTAAGCTCTTGAAATCCGCTGGATCTAGTTTGAAACCAGAGTTCCCAAGCTCGATAACGCCGCCATCATAATTTTCAATAACTTGCGGGTTAACACCTTCAGCATTAAAATCTGCTGTATCCATGTGGGAGATAAAGCCAATCTTACGAGTCAAACTAGGATCGTTAGCTGGAAGAGTACCGATAGCAAAACCGTTTGGTAGATAGTAGACATTTTGCAAACCAACACGTTTCATCTCAGGGATGAGGACATTGCTTGCGAAGTCTACTTGACTTTGGGTACTTGGTGTAGTGGTTGAATGTTCGTCAGAACGTGTATTGACTTTGACATAAGTCAAAAAACGCTCCAACAATGTTGGGTATTTCATAAAAACTCCTTTTTTCCTTCTTTTAAAACCATTGTATCATAGAAAGAAGAGAAAAACAAAAATCAGAAGGAAGATAAAATCCTTATGTTAGCGTTTACTTATGGCTACTTTAGTGATACAATAAAAAAGATAAAAATATCACAAGGATGGAAATATGAAAAAAGCGATTTTAATGATGACATTTGGTTCACCAGAAGAGATTACCTTTGAAGGAGTAGCCGACTTTTTTACCAACATTCGTCGTGGAGTTCGACCTCAAGATCACGAGATTCAAACACTCTATGATAATTATGTTCGAATTGGAGGAACTCCACTTCAAAAAATTACCCGTGAAGAAGTTGCTTTGGTAGAAGCTAGGTTAGGAAATGAATATAGTGTGTATTTTGCCAATAAATTTTCAACCCCTTTTATTCCAGATGTGATTCGGCAAATGGAAGCAGATGGAATTGAAAAGTGTATTTGCTTGATTTTGGAGCCACACTATTCTTTTTACTCTGTCATGGGGTACGAAAAGTTTCTGGAAAGCAAACAAATTCAGTTTTTAGTTATTAAGGACTGGTATCAAGAAGAAGCACTATTAAACTATTGGACAGCTGAAATTGCTAAGATTTTAAAAGAAAAGGTGAAACAGGATAGCTTTAAAGTCATCTTTTCTGCCCACAGTGTACCCATTTTTGCCTTGGATTTTGGTGATCCCTATATCGACCAGATTTTCGAAAATAGCAAGTTAATTGCTGAGAAATTAGGCTTGAAACCAGAGCAATATACCAACACTTGGCAGAGTGAAAGTGATATTGGTATTCCTTGGATTAAGCCAGATGTTCTGGAATATCTTAGAGAACAGGAAGAACATCCAGAGCATTATATTTTTGTGCCTATTAGTTTTATCAGTGAGCACATTGAAGTCTTGTTTGACAACGATGTGGAATGTCATGACTTGTGTCAGGAATTGGAGGTGAACTACCATCGTCCACCAATGCCAAATACAGATTCTCGTTTTATTGATGCCTTGGTCAATATTATCCGAGCTAATGAACATAAAGAATTTAGAGAATTCCTCCCAGAAGAAGAAACCTTTGATGAATTAGTCCCTTCGGATGAAACTAAGAATATTTTAGATGAATCTCAAGATTTACAAATGCCAGAATTTGTTAAAAAATTAATTGAGAAAAAAGGTCGTGAAAATGTCAAGATGCCTTATTTAATCAAAAAAATGCTTGAAAAAGCTGGCAAATTACCTAAAGACTAAGTGAAAATAGAAAAGAACTGGTAATACTCTTCGAAAATCAAATTCAAACTGCGTCAACGTTGCCTTGCCGTACTCAAGTACAGCCTGCGGCTAGTTTCCTAGTTTGCTCTTTGATTTTCATTGAGTATAAGGTTTGTTTCAGATTTCTGCTAAGGTAGGATATAACTTAGAAGGTGAAAGAAAAGGCGGTGGGACAGAAATCGATAGACAAAGTCTTGATTTCGTAGTCCCAGCCCCGCGAGGATGATTAGGAGCTTTTTGGAGTCTAAAAGACGAACAAAAAGTTCAATCAGCTACCGCGTCAAATTATGATTGATAATAAAAAGTGAGGTCGGGATCTTTTTGTCCCAACCTCTTTTTAGGTGACTAACATTTTTTAAACTAGTTTTTATTATTTACCCAAATTATTTACCCAAACAAAATTGGCTGAACAACTGTGTAATGAGTTCATCTGGAGCAGCATCACCAGTGATTTCTCCGAGGATTTCCCAAGTACGTGTCAAATCAACTTGAAGTAAATCAACTGGCATACCGAGTTCAAGACCTTCGTTTACAGCTTGTAAGCTTTCAACTGCTTTCTCAATCAAAGAAATGTGGCGAGCATTGGACAAGTAAGTAGCATCTTGTTCGACCAAGCCTGCGTTTTCAAAGAAGAGGTTGTTAATCCGTTCTTCAATCTTATCAATGTTTTGATTTTTGAGGACCGAAATACGGATGACATCTTCAGGAAGTTCCTGAGTTTCAATAGCCTCAGGTAGGTCAGTTTTGTTAAGTAGGATGATACGGTTGGTATCTTGGCTGATTTCAAGAAGTTGTCGGTCTTGGGCAGTTAGAGGTTCGCTGGCGTTTAAGACAAGTAGTACCAAGTCAGCTTCCTTGAGAGCTTTTTTGGAGCGTTCAACACCGATTTGCTCGACGATATCATCTGTTTCACGGATACCAGCAGTATCAATCAATTTCAGTGGAACACCGTTGATGTTGACGTATTCTTCGATGACATCTCGGGTAGTACCTGCAATATCCGTTACAATGGCCTTGTCTTCACGTAGGAGGTTGTTGAGAAGACTGGATTTCCCAACGTTTGGACGACCAATGATAGCTGTTGAAATTCCTTCACGTAGGATTTTACCACGACGAGCTGTTCTAAGGAGATTGGTTAGTAATTGCTCAAACTCCAAAGTTTTTTCACGGACAACAGCAGTAGTAGCTTCTTCCACATCGTCATACTCGGGGTAGTCGATATTAACCTCTACTTGTGCCAGTGTATTGAGAATTTCCTGACGAGTATTGTTAATCAAGTCTGATAGAGAACCGTCTAGTTGTTTGACTGCAATATTCATGGCCTTGTCTGTCTTGGCACGGATGATATCCATAACAGCTTCAGCTTGCGTCAAATCTACACGACCGTTAAGAAAGGCACGCTTAGTAAACTCACCAGGCTCTGCCATACGAGCCCCTTCACGGATAGCCAGTTGGAGAATTTCATTGGTTACGGCGATTCCACCGTGAGTGTTAATCTCGATAATATCTTCACGAGTGAATGTCTTTGGAGATTTCATAGCCCCAATCATAACCTCGTCCATGACCTTACCAGTTTGAGGATCAACAATGTGGCCGTAGTTAAGAGTGTGGCTAGCAACCTTGCTCAAGTCCTTGCCTTTAAAGATTTTCTGCGCAATGGCAAAACTATCCGTTCCGCTTAAACGAACAATCCCAATAGCACCTTCACCAAGCGGTGTCGAGATGGCTGCAATGGTATCAAATTCCCGTGTAATCATTTCAATTCCTTTATAGTTTATTTGTTTGTATAGACTAATATCTCTTCAAATTGTAACAAATTTTAGTATTTTCTTCAATGAATGTTACTTATAAAGAAAAGCCTAAGCAGATTGCTTAAGCTTTACTTAGTGCGCATTTCACCTTGTGGGAAATAGGTTCCTTCAGGCATATCGTTGATAATGACATGAACAGCAGATTGAGGTGCACCAGTGTTGCGAACAACAGCTTCCGTAACTTCCTTGGCTAGGGCTTTCTTTTGCTCTAACGTGCGTCCTTCAAATAAATCGATACGTACAAATGGCATAATTGCGTCCTCCACTAGTTATTTGATTTCTTCTATTTTACCACAATTTGCCATTTAAAGCTTTGAGAAAATATGGTATACTAGAATGTAGCAAAAATTTAGAAATGGACGTGAAATAGAAGCATGGCACAGTTGTATTATCGTTATGGGACCATGAACTCTGGCAAAACGATTGAGATTCTTAAGGTAGCCTATAACTATGAGGAGCAAGGAAAGGGAGTTGTGATTATGACTTCGGCTCTGGATACGCGTGACGGTGTTGGCTATGTTTCAAGTCGAATTGGGATGAAAAGACCAGCAGTTGCTATTGAGGAAACGACGGATATCTTTGGGTTCATCCGAGATTTACCTGAAAAGCCCTATTGTGTACTTGTCGATGAAGCCCAGTTTTTAAAGCGTCACCATGTTTACGACCTAGCTCGTGTTGTGGATGAGTTAGATATACCGGTCATGGCATTTGGTTTAAAAAATGACTTTCGTAATGAACTATTCGAAGGTTCAAAATATCTTTTGCTCTTAGCAGATAAGATTGACGAAATCAAGACCATTTGCCAGTATTGCAAGAAAAAAGCGACCATGGTCTTGCGCACGCAGGACGGATTTCCAGTCTATGATGGTGAGCAGATCCAGATAGGTGGGAATGAAACCTATATCTCGGTTTGTCGTAAACATTATTTTGCCCCACTGATAACATCTAAAAAGGAACAAGACTATGACAATTGAACTAAGAGATGTTACAATGGAAAATTATTTTGATATTCTGAATTTGGATGTTAAGGAATATCAAAAACAATTTATTGCTACTAACACAATTAGTTTAGCTGAAGCATATGTCTACACTAAAAATGAAGATTTTGTGGCTCCATTGGCAGTTTATGATAATGATGCAATCATAGGGTTTGTGATGTTAGCTTATGATAAAAAGATCGGAATTAGTAGTGGAAATTATTTACTATTTCGTTTTATGATTGATAAGAATTTTCAAAATCAAGGATATTTTAAACCAATTATGGATAAGGTGCTAGACTATGTTCGGACAGCGCCAGCAGGTTTAGGAAATAAACTTTGGTTGTCTTATGAGCCAGAAAATGAACATGCAAGATCTTGTTACCTCAGTTATGGATTCAAAGAAACTGGGGAAATATCCGAGAACGAAGTAGTAGCAATCTATGATTTAACAATTGAGAAATAAGGAGAAAAAATGAACATCTATGATCAACTACAAGCTGTAGAAGACCGTTATGAAGAATTAGGAGAATTGC